>JBKDZY010000245.1:0-14690 GCA_047971765.1 Hyphomicrobiaceae bacterium
CGTTGCTGGCGGCCCGTCCTCGGGCCCGCGCACGGTGATGGTGGCCCTTCGGCCCGGGCGGTCGACTGCGACCTTGACCAGCGAATAGGTGATGACGTCGCCCTCGATGGTACGGGAAAGCTGGTTCAGGACGATACCCTTCGCGCCTGCCGGGCGGTTGGAGGCAGCGGCCAGATCCTTCACCATCTCGGCGATGACGGCATCGAATTTCGATGCCGTTGCGATGCGATCCACAAGGCGCCAGTCCACGGCCCGCCTGCCCTTCACCCCCTCTTCCAGAGTGCAGAAGGCATCGGCCCGATCACGGCGCACCTTGCGCTTGTCGGTGACCCGGGTGAGGCCACCCGTTCCCGGCAGAACAGCGAGCAATGGCACTTCCGGCAGGGACACGGTGGCGTTGCCGTCGTCGGCCAACAGGATGCGATCACAGGAAAGCGCCAACTCGTAGCCGCCTCCGGCAGCCGTCCCCTTCACCGCACACAGGAACTTCAGGCCGGAGTACTCGGAGGCATCCTCCATGCCGTTGCGGGTCTCGTTGGTGAACTTGCAGAAGTTCACCTTGTGGGCGTGGGTCGCGCCTGCCAGCATACGGATGTTGGCGCCCGCGCAGAACACGCGATCCTTGCCGGACGTCACCACCACCACCTTGACCTGCGGATGCTCGAAGCGCAGCCGTTGCAGGGCGTCGGCCAGTTCGATATCAACCCCGAGGTCATAGGAGTTGAGCTTCAACTGATAGCCCTCGAACAGCGTCGCGTTCTCGTCCACATCGAGGACCAGTCGGGCGACCTCACCCTCAAGTGCCAGTTTCCAGTGGCGGTACTGGCCGGGAGTCCGCTGGAAGTCGATCACCTTCGCACTGGGTGGCGATTGGGGCGCGCTGTCTGCCATGTCGAACCTCCCTCCGCGCAACCGCGTGCGCCGGCCTATTTGATATCACCAACAAGCCCGGCGCCGCGATAGCCTCCGTCGATCGCCAGGATCTCGCCCGTAATGAAGCTCGACTGCTTCTCATCGAGAAGGAAATGCGCGCCGGCCGCGATCTCGCGCGGCTCGGCGTAGCGGCGCATGGGCGTCGCGCGGTTATAGAGCAGGCGATCCTCGGCGGTGTGATGCGCGTTCACCATCTCGGTATCGACCGGGCCCGGCGCGACGGCGTTCACCCGGATACCGTATTCGGCAAGCTCGGTCGCCATCACTTTCGTCATGGTGATCACCGCGCCCTTTGACGCCCCATAGGCGACGCGGGCCTTGGACCCTCGGATTCCCGAGATGGAGGCGACATTGACGATGGAGCCGCCGCCCGTCTCGCGCATCCGGGCGGCTGCCTCGCGGCCCACCTGGAACGATCCGACCACGTTGACATCGAGGATGCGTCTCATCAGCTCTCCGGTCGTGTCCAGCACAGGTCTGTTGGTGGCGATGCCGGCCGAGTTGACGACCCCCTTCAGCGGGCCCAGCGCCTGCTCGGCTTCGCGCACCGCGTCGGCAACAGCCGCCTCGTTCGTAACGTCGACACCGATGAAGCGGGTTCCGGGCTTGCCGCCATGGTCGGTCCTGACACGGGCCAGCGTCTCGTCGTTGAGGTCGACAAAGGCCACATGCCATCCCATGTCCAACAGCAGTTCAGCAGTGGCGCGGCCAATAACCGATCCTGCACCTGTGACAATTGCAACCGGCGGGGTCTTCTGCGGCATGGTGCTGATCCTCGTGTTGTTGAATGTGGGGCTAGCCGACGACCTTCGCCGACTGCAATGCTGCAATATCCTCGGCGGTAAAGCCAAACTCCGCCAGGACCTCCGCACCATCGGCGCCGAGGCCGGGCGCTGGCCGGCGGACGACGCAAGGTGTATCCGACAGCTTGACCGGAAAACCTGTCATGCGCACCACGCCCTTGCCGGGATGCTCCACGTCGATCACCATGTCCTGGGCGGCAATCTGCGGATCGGAGAAGACCTCTGAAATGGTCAGGACCTTGCCGCAGGGCACACCGGCCTTGTTCAGGTTCTCGATCCAGTAGTCCTGGGTCTGGTGACCCAGCTTGTCGTTGACCAGGGCGTTGAGCTCGGCCCGGGCGTCGCGCCGCTGGGGTTCGGTCTGCATGTCCGGCCGGTCGAGAATTTCCTCGATACCCAGGGCGCGCAGGAACTTCTCAAGGATCTCGCGTGTTGCCGGCGCGATGGCGATGGCGCCGTCACGGGCATGAAACAGACCATAGGGCGAGCAGATCGTGTGATCGTTACCGGTCCTGGCGGGCTCCGTGCCGGTCGAGAAATATTCGGACGCGAGGAAGGCCAGCATGCTGACCATGCCATTGACCATGGCGGCCTCGACGCGCTGGCCCCGGCCGGTCTGGTCGCGCGCCCTGAGAGCATTGACCACCCCGTAGGCGCAATAGAGACCGGCAATCAGGTCCGTGATCGGCGGGGATGCGCGCATGGGATCGCCATCGGGGGCGCCGGTGGTGGCCATGAAGCCCGACATGGCCTGGGCGATGAAGTCGAAGGCCGGCCGATCGACATAAGGACCGGTAGAGCCATAGCCGTTGATAGACGCCACCACGAGGCGCGGATTGATGCTTTCCAGCTTGTCCGCCGGGAACCCCATCTCGTCGAGAACGCCCGGGCGGAAATTCTCGATGAGCACGTCGGCGTCGACCAGCAATCGCTCAAGCACCTGCTTTCCCTCAGGTTTTCGGAGATCCAGCACAACCGATCTCTTGTTCCTGTTGAACGCGGCAAAATACCAGCTCATGCCCTGGGATGTATCACCCTGTTTGCGGACCGGATCGCCACCGCGTGTCTCGATCTTGATGACGTCGGCACCCATGTCGGCCAGCAGCATGGTTGCGAACGGGCCCGAAAGGACGCGCGTCAGGTCAACGACGCGAATGCCGGAAAGCGGCTGGACGGGCATATCGGTGGTCCCTTCGAGAAATTGGCGTGCTCTTCCTTCCATTCCGGGATAGCAGCCCCGGTGATGAGGTTCCAGCCCACGAGGCGTGTGCGATGTTACCGGGATCTGTTTTTTGCCGCGATGCCGGTTGCTTCGGCCTGAGCGGTAGGCCAAGGATATGGTGGAAGGTTCAATGTTTTCGCCCTCAACCACCATGAAGGGCAACACGGAGTGTTCAAATCATGAGCAAGACTGGATCCTACACACCGCCCAAGGTCTGGAACTGGGAGAAGGAAAGCGGTGGGCGGTTCGCCAACATCAACCGCCCGATCGCGGGCCCGACGCACGACAAGGTGCTGCCGGTCGGCAAGCATCCCCTGCAGCTCTACTCGCAGGGCACCCCCAACGGGGTGAAGGTGACCGTGATGCTGGAAGAGCTTCTTGCGGCAGGCCACAAGGGGGCCGAATACGATGCGTGGCTGATCCGGATCGGTGAAGGCGACCAGTTCGGCTCAGGGTTCGTCGAGGTCAACCCGAACTCGAAGATCCCGGCCCTACTGGACCGGACAGACCCGGCCAAACCACAGCGGGTGTTCGAGTCCGGTTCCATCCTCGTCTACCTCGCGGAGAAGTTCGGCGCCTTCCTGCCCAAGGATCCGGGCAAGCGGACCGAGGCCCTCAACTGGCTGTTCTGGCAGATGGGCAGCGCGCCCTATCTCGGCGGCGGTTTCGGCCACTTCTATGCCTACGCTCCAGAAAAATGGGAATATCCGATCAACCGGTTTTCCATGGAGGCCAAGCGCCAACTCGACGTGCTGGACCGCCACCTCGCGGCCAACCAGTACTTCGCCGGCGACGAATACTCGATCGCGGACATGGCGATCTGGCCCTGGTACGGCGCACTGGCCAAGGGGCTTCTCTACAGCGCCGGCGAGTTCCTGGACGTGGCGAGCTATAAACATGTCCAGCGCTGGACCGACGAAGTGGCCAAGCGTCCGGCCGTGCGGCGCGGCCGGATGGTCAACCGCACACAGGGCGACCCGTCGAGCCAGCTTCACGAGCGGCACGATGCCAGCGATTTCGAGACTAAGACCGCAGACAAGACCGCCAAAGGCTGAGCCCGGCGCCAGTCCATCCCCCATGGCGGGCGGCTATGCCGGGGCCGGATCACGGCCCCGGCTCTTGGCACTGCCCCGCAAAGGGCTTAAGTTCCGCCTTTCCATCTTCCAGCGCAGACCGCGCTTTCGATTCCCCTAGGAGCCAATCTGGATGTCCACCACGAATGAATGCGACGTCGTCGTCGTCGGAGCCGGCAATGCGGCCTGCTCGGCAGCCATGGCAGCACGCGAGAACGGCGCCCGCGTCATCATGCTCGAGGCTGCCCCAAAGGACGAGAGAGGTGGAAACTCGACCTACACGGCCGGTGCGCTGCGGCTGGTCTTCAACGGTCCCGAGGATGTCTGCTCGCTTGTCGACCTCTCCGAGGAAGAACTCGCGGTCCGTGATTTCGGCACCTACACCGAGGACGACTATTTCGACGACATGTACCGGATGACCAGGTACCGCACGGACCCGGACCTGTGCGAGATCCTGATCAAGCAATCGACGGATGCCTGGCGCTGGTGGAAGAAGCACGGCGTCAAGTTCCAGACGAGCGAGGGCCGGCAGGCGTTCAAGGTCGATGGCAAGTTCAAGTTCTGGGGCGGCTTGTGCGTCGAGACCTGGGGCGGTGGGCACGGGCTGATCGATACCGAGCACGAGATCTGCGAGAAGAACGGCATCGACATCCGCTACGAGACCGGCGGACACTCACTCATCACGGACGAGAACGGCGGTGTCATCGGCGTCACTGCCCGCCACCATGGCCGCAAGTTCGACATCAAGTGCACGTCGGTGGTGCTGGCGTGCGGCGGCTTCGAGTCCAACGCAGAAATGCGCTGCCGCTACATGGGTCCCGGCTGGGAGTTGGCGACGGTTCGCGGCACGCGCTTCAATACTGGCGGCGGCATCCAGATGGCGCTCGATATCGGCGCCATGCCACACGGCCACTGGTCGAGCGGGCACGCCGTCGGGTGGGATTTCAACGCACCCCCATTTGGCGACCTGACCGTTGGCGACAACTTCCAGAAGCACAGCTATCCGCTGGGCGTCATGGTCAATTCCACCGGCCGCCGCTTCGTCGACGAAGGTTTCGACTTCCGCAACTACACCTATGCGAAGTCCGGCCATGTCATCACCGACCAGCCGGACAGGCTGGCGTGGCAGATCTTCGACAAGAAGGTGCTGAACATGCTGCGCGGCGAGTACCGGATCAAGCGCATGACCAAGGTGACCGCCAATACGCTGGAAGAACTCGTCCAGAAGCTGGAAGGCGTCGACGCCAAGGCCTGTCTCGAAGAGCTCAAGGCCTACAACGCGGCGGTCATGACCGATGTGCCGTTCAATCCGGCGATCAAGGATGGGCGCGGAACGAAGGGCCTCGCAGTGCCGAAGTCCAACTGGGCCAACGTTCTCGACGAACCGCCGTTCGAGGCCTACCAGGTCACCTGCGGCCTGACCTTCACGTTCGGCGGCCTCAAGATCAACACGGTGTGCGAGGTCGAGCACAACGACGGCCATTCGATCCCGGGCCTGTTCGCGGCGGGCGAACTGGTGGGCGGCTTGTTCTATCACAACTATCCAGGCGGCACCGGACTCACCTCGGGCGCCGTGTTCGGCAAGATCGCGGGTGAAGGCGCTGCCGCATTCGCGCTTGGCAAAGGCCAGCGCGGGGCCTGACCAACGATCGCCCGCGACAGGGCCGAGAGCGGCACGAACGACAGAGGCCAGCCACCGGGGGACGGTGACTGGCCTCTTTTTTCGTGGCGGGAGCCACCACAGAACGGCACCCGCCCGGACATCAAATGTGATAACCGTCGGCGCTAGCTATGGGTGAGCATTGGTGGTAATTTGCGCCGCTGTCGTCGCATCGACCAGTCCCGGCCTGCAGCTTCAAGAGCCCCAAATCCAGGCGATGCGCGCTGAACCGAACGCTATTGGCTCGACACTCAATCCCATCCTTCATTCCGGACCAATTCACGATGCAGAAGAAGAGGCGCAGCTTTGTTGTCGTCGGGCTCGGCGACTTCGGGGGCACGGTGGCAACAGCGCTTGCCGCAATGGGCAACGAAGTGCTCGGCATCGACACCGATGACAGGCGGGCGCGCCAGCATATCGACAAGGTGACCCATGTGGTGATCGCCGATGCCCGGGACGAGGACGCGCTACGAGAAGCCGGCGCGGGCCACCACGACGTGGCGGTGATCTCGATCGGCGAAGATCTCGAAGCCAGCATCCTTTGCACGATGAACCTCAAGCTGATCGGCGTGCAAACGATCTGGGTCAAGGCGCTCTCGCGTACCCATCACCGCATCCTGGCCAAACTCGGCGTCGACCGGGTGAACCGGCCGGAGCACGACATGGGCCTCCACATCTCGGAAATGCTGCATACGCCGTTCGTCGGGGATTATCTCAGCCTTGGCAACGGGTTCCATGTGATCAACCTGATCATGCCGGAGTCGTCCAAGCTCACCAAGATTGCCGATCTCCATTCGGCGGCGGGGAGCAACATCACCATCCTCGGCATGATGCGGGGAACGGAGTTCGTGAGCGCGAACGACCTCGAGGCCAGCCTGGTGGAGGGTGACCGGCTCATGCTGCTCGGGCGACGGGACGCGCTGCGGCAGCTTGCGGGTGTGCTGTGACCGCGTGGACCTGGCGCAAGCGCGTCAAGCGTCGCGTTTCCCAGCTCAGACTTTCACCGCCGACGATCCTGATCGGGGGCTATGCTCTGCTGGTGGCGACGGGCGCAGCCCTGCTGAAGCTGCCGCCCATGCTGACCGCGCCGCTGAACTGGACCGATGCCATCTTCACGTCAGCCTCCGCGGTGACGGTGACCGGGCTTGGCGTCGTCGATACGGGACAGCACTTCACCATCTACGGCCAGGCCGTGCTGATGGTGCTGATCCAGCTTGGCGGCCTTGGCCTGATGACGACCGCGGTGTTCGTGTTCGCGCTGCTGGGCGTGAAGATGCCGATCCGCCACCAACTCATCCTGTCGGATGACCTCAACCACAACAACCTCGGCGGCCTTCTCGAACTTGCCGCGGCAATCCTCAAGATCGTGGTCGTCATCGAGGTGATCGGCACTGTCCTGTTGAGCATACGGTTCGTGCCGGAGATGGGGCTTGCGCATGGCCTCTGGAGCGCGCTGTTCCATTCCATCTCGGCATTCAACAACGCCGGTTTCAGTCTCTATTCCGACAGTCTCGCGCGCTGGGTCGGCGACCCGCTGATCAATCTCACAATCCCGATGCTGTTCGTGATCGGCGGCCTGGGGTTCACCGTCATCGTCGATCTCTACAGCAAGCGGAGCTGGCACAGCCTGACACTGCACAGCAAACTGATGCTGGCGGGTACGGCGGGCCTGATCTTCTGGTCGGTATCCGGCTTCATGATCCTGGAATGGACGAACCATGAGACCCTCGCGGGGCTGCCACACCTTTCCGACAAGTTCTTCGCCTCGTGGTTCCAGGCGCTGACGACGCGCACGGCCGGATTCGCCACGCTCGACATCGCGAAACTGAGGGACAGCACGACACTGCTGCTCATCTCGCTGATGCTGATCGGTGGCGGTCCCACCTCCACGGCTGGCGGCCTCAAGGTGACGACCTTCGTCGTGCTGCTGCTTGCCACCTACTCGTTCCTCAAGCGCAAGGAGCAGATCTCCGTTTTCTCGCGCAGCATCCCGGCGGACCAGATTCTCAAAGTGCTGGCGCTGGTGACGCTGAGCCTGATGATCCTGCTGACGGCCACCTTCATGGTGCTCGCGTTCAGCCACAAACCGTTCCTGGATGTGCTGTTCGAGGTTTCGTCGGCGTTCGGAACGGTTGGCCTTTCCCGCAATTTCACGTCGGAGCTCGATCCGGTGAGCCGGCTCGTGATCGTGGCCGTGATGTTTATCGGGCGGGTCGGACCACTCCTGCTCGGCTTCTTCATCGCCACCACGCACCGCTCCCGGGTCCGCTATCCGACCGCGGAAATCAACCTCGGATAGCGTGTCGCGCGATCGATCCCGGGGCTGGCGCACGAGCTGATTGTCGCCAGCCGCGATGTGGCGCTACTCTTGGCCGAGCCCTCCCGTTCGCACCAACACAAGGCGGAACCCCATGGCAAGCGCCAAGCTGACCCCACAAGAGGCCCAGATCTGCGACTGGCTGGTCGAGCAGCAACCGGACATGCTGAAGCTGCTCGAGGACGTCGTGAACATCGACAGTGGCAGCTACGACAAGGCCGGCGTCGACAAGGTCGGAGACCATTTCCGGCAATTCTGCGAGGCGCAAGGACTGCTGGTCGAGATCGAGGAGCTGGAGGAGCAGGGCAACGCCCTCCACATTCGGCTCGACGACCAGCCGAGCAACGAAAAGCCCGTTCTGCTGATGGGGCATCGTGATACGGTGTTTCCCAAGGGCGAGGCGGGCCGGCGACCGTTCCGGATCGAGAACGGCGTCGCCTACGGGCCAGGTGTCGCCGACATGAAGGGCGGGCTGGTGCTCAACCTTTTCATCATGGCCGCGTTCAAGAAATTCGGTGGCAATCCGGCGCCGGTCCGGGCGCTCATCACGTCGGACGAGGAAATCGCCTCGCCCGGCTGCCGTCCAATCATCGAACGCACCGCGCGGGAGGCCCGCTGCGTGTTCAACTCCGAGCCCGGACGGCCGACCGGCAACGTCGTCACCGGGCGCAAAGGCGGCGTCTTCATGAAGATGGAGGTGATGGGCAAGGCAGCCCACTCGGGCGGCAACTTCGAGAAGGGCATCTCGGCCATCGGCGAAATGGCGCACAAGATCGTCGCGCTGCATGCCCTGACGGATCTCAAGCGCGGGATAACGCTCAATGTGGGGCTGGTCAGCGGTGGCCAGTCGATCAACACCACGGCGCCTCGGGCGGAAGGCCGCATCGACCTGCGCTACGTGAACCCGGACGACCGGGCCTACGCACTCAAGCGCATCCAGGAGATCATCGATACGCCGACAGTGAAAGGCACGACCGCCACGCTCGAGATCAGTGGCGAGTTCCTGCCGCTCACGAAGCCGGCGGGGAGCGAAGAACTGTTCGAGACCTATGTCTCCGCCGCAGCGGATGCAGGGCTGACGATACAGGGCGAATTTGCGGGCGGATGCGCGGATTCGGGCTTCACCACCTCGGTCGGTTGCCCGACGATCTGCGCGACGGGTCCGGTTGGCGCCAACGCGCACACGCCGGAGGAAATCCTGCAGGTCGACACGCTGGTGCCGCGCGCCCAGAGCATGGCGCTGGCCATCATGCGGCTGCCGCCGGCAGGCTGATGCTTCGCGGTTGACGGCTGCCGCAATATCCTTGACCGTCCCATCATTCAGGGACGCAGAATGCGGGTGGCTCCGGACATCGGGGCTGCCGGCGGGGAGTGACAGTTCCATGGCCGCTCAATCGACTTCCGCCGGGAGCGCCCCGGCAAACGCCACGCTTCAGGATGCCATTGCGCAAGCGCGCGCCAACTACACAGCCAATAATCCCAGGAGTCTTGCCTTGCAGAAGGCGGCGGAGCGGCACCTGCCGGGCGGCAATACCCGGACGGTGCTGTATTTCGGCCCCTTTCCGCTTCGGTTCGTTAGCGGCGAAGGTTGCCGACTCACGGATGCGGACGGGCACAGCTATGTGGACTTCCTGGCCGAATACACAGCCGGCATGTTCGGCCACTCCCATCCCGAGATCCGCAAGGCCATCGAGGCTGCGCTTGATTTCGGCGTCAACATCGGCGGTCACACGGAACTCGAGGTGAAGCTTGCCGAGGCCGTCACCCAGCGGTTTCCTTCCCTGGAGCGGGTGCGGTTCACCAATTCGGGGACGGAAGCCAACCTGATGGCCATCGCGTTGGCCCGAGCCTTCACGAAGCGGCAGAAGGTGCTGGTGTTCACCGGCGGCTATCACGGTGGCGTGCTTTATTTCCGCAAGGGCGGCTCCCCCATCAATGCCCCGTTCCCGTTCCTCGTGGCCCGCTACAACGACCTTGCAAGCGTCGAGGCGCTTGCGCGTGAACACGCCGACGATCTGGCCTGCATCATTTCCGAGCCGATGCTGGGCTCGACGGGGTGCATTCCGGCGGACGCCGAATTTCTCCAGGGCCTGCGGCGCGTGGCCAACGAAACCGGCGCGCTGCTGATCCTGGATGAGATCATGACGTCGCGGCTCGGGCCGGGCGGTCTGCAGGCGATCATGGACGTGCGGCCGGATCTTGCCACGCTCGGCAAGTATGTCGGCGGTGGCATGTCGTTTGGCGCCTTCGGAGGCCGGGCCGATGTGATGGCGTTGTTCGATCCCGGACGAGCGGATGCACTGCCCCATGCGGGTACCTTCAACAACAACACGCTGACCATGAGCGCCGGCCTCGCTGCCCTGACCCGCGTCTACACGCCCGAGGCTGCAACCGCGCTCAACCGCCGGGGCGACGCCCTGCGCGCGCAGCTCAACGGCATCGCGAAGGCGCATGGCGCACGTCTGCAATTCACCGGGCGAGGATCAATGCTGGCGGTGCATTTCACGGACCGTCCGATCCGCAACGAGGCGGACGCGGAGGCTGGCGACCAGGATCTCAAGGAATTGTTCTTCTTCGATCTTCTTGACCGTGGCGTGTATATCGCCCGGCGCGGCATGATCGTACTTTCAGTGGCCCAGGACGAGGCCGCGCTCGAGCGGCTTGCGGCTGCGGTCGAAGACTTTGTGCGACTCAGAAAACGTTATCTTGCATAGCCACTTACGCCAATTCCCTGGCCCGCTCCGCATGGCGATGGACAGTGTTTGTGCGATGCATCATTATTTATGTTGCATCGCAATGTGTGAACCTGTATTTTCTTAAAAAACTGATCCATTCACATATGAACACCAGAGCGGGCACCATGCGTAACAAGACAAACAAGAACAAGTCACTCCTTGAGCTCGAGGCCAACGAATGCCGGTGGCCGATTGGCGACCCGCGCAAGCCGGGTTTCCATTTCTGCGGCGCCAAGCAGATGGCCGGTCGCCCGTACTGCATCGAGCATTGGGCCCTCTCGTTCGTGCCCGGCCGTAGCCGCCACGGCGGCCAGCAGGCCAAGGCGCCGTTGCCGATCGTGCAGATCGCCAACAAGAAGGCCGCCTGATTTCGCAATCGGGCAGCGGGCGCGTTTGTGTCGAGACGCAACCGATCCACCAGGGTTATAAGAGCGGCGGCCTTCCGGACTGGGAGGCCGCCGCTCTCATTTCCGGTTCCGGAGTTCATCATGGCCAGTGCGAAACGTCCCCGCATCGTCCTTATCCACGCCGTGCAGGTCGCGATGGCGCCCATCGAGGCGGCATTTCGTGACCTGTGGCCACTGGCGGAACGGGTCAATCTCCTGGAAGACTCGCTATCGGTGGACCGTGGCGCCCATGCCGAGCTGACACCAGCCATGTTCGACCGGTTCGACCGTCTCGGCCAGTACGCCCGGGATATCGGCGCGGACGGCATCCTCTACACCTGCTCCGCGTTTGGCCCGGCCATCGAGAAGGTCGCTCGGGACCATGCTCCGCTGCCTGTCCTGAAGCCGAACGAAGCCATGTTCGAGGCGGCTCTCGATGCCGGAGACCGGATCGGATTGTTGGCGTCCTTCGAGCGCTCGGTGCCGTCGATGGTTGCCGAATTCAAGGAGCTCGCCGCAGCGAAGGGCAGGAAGGCCGCCATCGAGACGGTCTGCGAGCCGAGAGCCATGCCGGCGCTGCAAGCTGGCAATGCGGCGACGCATAATGCGCTTCTCGCCGATGCCGCGGCAAAACTCTCCGATTGCGATGCCGTGCTGCTGGCCCAGTTCTCGACATCCATTGCCGCGCCTGCCGTTTCCGCTCGCCTTTCCTGCCCTGTCCTCACCAGCCCAGGCAGCGCCGTGCTGAAAATGAAGAGCCTGGTCAGGATTTGAGCAACGTCCCCACGACGCGACGCCGGCCTGCAACCTATTGGTTGCATCTGCGGCTTAATGCGTGTGGATGAACGGCCTCCAGGCGGGATGCCGCGGCCACCCGGGACACGAATCGGACGTAATTACGGTGAATTGAAAGGCGCGCGCCTTGTCCACAGTCGATCTTGTCGGGCATGACTGCGGGGGCACAGCAACGGGAGGTGTGACCGAGTTGCGCGACCCAACACTCCCGCATCGGGGGGCGGCCGCCGGACTGTTGCGATTGTATCGAGGACCGAAGTATCAACGCCATGGACGATGTGCCTCATCATCGGAAGCTGCGTGAGGAACGCGCTAACGAGCCGACCGAACCTGTAAATCCAAGCCGTTCCAGGGATCTGAACTTCAGCTTCACCGAAGCCATGCTCGTTGTAATGCCCGTGCTGGCGATCCTGGCAGCGGTCATGTGGGCGTTGTTCCAGTTCGTGCAACCCGCGCCGCCGAGAGTTACCACCATTGCGACCGGCAGCACATCGGGCGCCTATTTCGGTTTTGCCCGGCGTTATGCGGACATCCTTCGGCGTTCCGGCATCCGGCTGATCGTTCGTCCGACGGCGGGTTCGATCGAAAACCTCAAGCTGCTGACGGCGCCGGACAGGGGCGTGGATATCGCGCTTCTGCAGGGCGGCATTACCAACAAGAAGCTGAGCCCTGACATCGTATCCCTGGGGCGGCTTTTTCCCGAGCCGCTATGGGTCTTCTATCGTGGCGACCAGAAGATCGACTCCCTCAATCAACTGCGTGGCAAACGCCTGGCGATCGGGCCGGTTGGAAGTGGAACGCGGCATCTGGCCATGGCACTGCTCGGCGCCAACAACATTGACGCTCATGCGGCCACACTGCTGCCGATCAGCGGCAAAGAGGCAGCGCTGGCGCTCGGCAAAGGTGAGGTGGATGCCATCTTCCTGGCGATGGCGCCCCAGTCCCCGGTCGTCAAGAGACTGGTCGAGGAGCCCGGCATTCATCTCATGAGCTTTGCCCAGGCCAACGCCTACGTGCGTCTGCATCCCTACCTCGAACGGATCACGCTGCCGCGCGGCGCCATTGACCTCGCCAGGGATCTGCCCAGGGAGGCCGTCACAATGGTTGCGCCAGTGGCCGTGCTCGCGGTCCGCAAGGGACTGCATCCGGCGCTCCAGGGCTTGCTGATCGACGCCGCTCGGCAGGTCCATGGTGGCGCAGGGCTGTTCTACAGTGCCCACACCTTCCCCAGGGCTTCGGACCCCGAACTGGACATGGCGAGCGATGCGGAACGCTACTATCGTGCCGGTCCGTCATTCCTCAAACGCTACCTGCCATTCTGGCTGGCCACCTTCATCGAGCGCATGGTGGTGATCGCTTTGCCGGTGGTGGGCCTGCTGATCCCGGCCTTCAAGGGCCTGCCGTATCTCTACAGGTGGCGCATCCTCCGGCGCCTGAACTACTGGTACGGGGAGTTGAAAGCCCTGGAGCGCCAATTGGCGGTGACCACCGATCGCCGGGAGGCCGAGCGCCTCAGAAGCCAGCTCAACCACATAGAGCAGACGGTTGCCGAGATGCACGTGCCCCTGGCCTTTTCGCAGGACTACTACGAGCTGCGAAGTGCCATTGATCTGGTCCGCAAGCGGCTGGCGGAGCGGATCGGCCTCATGATTCCGAACCTGACCTGATCGAGGGGCACCAGCGGCGGCGCTCCCGATGGGCCCAGGCCGGTGGCCTACGACGCACTTGAGCCTGCCGTTTCTTCTCCACGCGCGCCGGTAGGGCTGGCGACAGGACCTTTTGGCTGCTAGGAGTGATTTTTGATCGCCCTGACGGGAGGACTTGACCGGCACCGACCGCTCCAAACGGTCCACCGGATGCCAAGGACATGTTCGTCAGAGTTCCCTGCCGCAAGGCCCATCCGGTGACCTTGCCTCCATGTCCCGAAGACCCGTGAGGACCAATGTTCAAGAAGATCCTGATCGCCAACCGCGGCGAGATCGCGTGCCGGATCATCAAGACCGCCCGCAAGATGGGGATCAAGACGGTTGCAGTCTATTCCGATGCCGACGCGGGGGCGCTGCATGTGGAAATGGCCGACGAGGCCGTGCATATCGGACCGGCAGCCGCGGCCCAGTCCTATCTCCTGGCCGACAAGATCATCGAGGCCTGCAAGGCTACGGGCGCGGAAGCGGTCCATCCCGGCTACGGGTTCCTGTCTGAACGGGAATCCTTCCCAAGGGCACTGGCAGAGGCGGGCATCGTCTTCATCGGACCCAACCCCAAGGCCATCGCGGCCATGGGTGACAAGATCGAATCCAAGAAGGCTGCGGCCGCGGCCAAGGTTTCGACGGTGCCGGGCTATCTGGGCGAGATCTCCGACGCCCAACAGGCTGTAAAGATCGCGGGTGACATCGGTTATCCGGTGATGATCAAGGCTTCGGCGGGCGGCGGCGGCAAGGGCATGAGGATCGCCTATTCGGAAGCCGAATGCCGGGAGGGTTTCGACCTGGCGCGGTCCGAGGCCAAATCGTCGTTCGGTGACGACCGCGTGTTCATCGAGAAGTTCATCGAGAACCCGCGCCATATCGAAATCCAGGTGATCGGCGACAAGCACGGCAACATCGTCTACCTGGGCGAGCGCGAATGCTCGATCCAGCGCCGCAACCAGAAGGTCATCGAGGAAGCGCCGTCACCTTTGCTTGACGAGGCCACCCGCAAGAAGATGGGCGAACAGGCGGTGGCGCTGGCAAAGGCCGTCAACTACGATTCCGCCGGTACGGTCGA
>JBKDZY010000246.1:0-9171 GCA_047971765.1 Hyphomicrobiaceae bacterium
TTTCTATTCCTCACTTCACGCCCCAATGGGCTACTCCTGGATCCAACATCAATCGGCAAAACGAAATTTATGATCGAGCCGCTTGGTTTGCAAGCTGAGGAGTCGTCCGATGACCAAGAGAGTTTCAGATACCGTCGTTGACGTTCTGGTCAACGCTGGCGCAAAGCGCTGCTACGGACTAGTTGGCGACACGATCAACCATTTTACGGATGCTATTCGGCGTTCTTCCATGCAAGGGGTGCACGTGCGCCACGAGGAAGTCGGCGGCTTCGCGGCAGGCGGCGAAGCCTACATGACGGGTGAATTGGCCGTCTGAGCTGGAACCTGTGGTCCCGGCACGCTCCATTTCGTCAATGGCATTTACGAAAGTCACCGCAATGGTGCGCCGGTGGTCTTGATCGCATCTGATGTCGCCCGCAGCGAAATCGGCTTTGGCTTTCCCCAGCATGTCGACCAGAAGCCCATCTACGAGAACTGCTCGGTGTTCTGCGAGCAGATCATGCATCCCGATCAGACCAAACGTATCGTCACGATGGCGGCACAGGCTGCGTTGACGCACCGTGGCGTGGCAGTCGTGATCGTCAACGGCGACCTCTTCACAGAGGTCTGCAACGATAAGCTCGACTGGTCAGTCCACCGGCCAAATCCAACGATCCGCCCGTCCGACACGGAACTCAGGGCATGCGCCGACCTCATCAATAGACACGACCGGATCGCGATCTACGCTGGCATCGGCGCACGTGGCGCGCATGACCAGATCGTCGCCCTGGCCCAACATATCAAGGCCCCTGTCGTCCACACGACCCGCGCCAAGGAATTCATTGAACCTGATAATCCCTGCAACATCGGAATGACGGGCATCCTCGGCAACCGGGCGGGCCTTGAGGCCTTCCAGGGCGCCGACCTGCTGATTTGCCTCGGCGCGGATTTCGCATGGACTCAGTTCTATCCGGAAAAAGCCCGCATCATCCAGGTCGACAAGGAGCCCACGCACATCGGTCGCCGGTCGCCCGTCGAGTTGGGGTTGGTCGGCGACGTCGCCGACACGATCGACGCGCTGCTCCCGCATCTCGACAACTTCGAGGACCGCACATTCCTGGATGAGATGCTCAGCCGTTTCGAGAAGGACACCCAGGCCTACGCCAAGGCCGGCCGGGAACCGGACCCGACACTCATCCACCCCCAGCATCTGACGCAGATCCTGGACAAATACGCCGCCAGCGACGCCATTTTCACAGCCGATGGCGGAAGCCCCATGGCCTGGCTGCTCCGCCACATCACCGCCAACGGCAAGCGCCGGTTTCTGACGAGCCTGCTGCATGGCACGATGGCCAACGCCTACCCATAAGCCATTGGCATCCAGGCCGCCTACCCTGACCGGCAGATCATCGCCATGTGCGGCGATGGCGGCATGACGATGC
Source organism: Hyphomicrobiaceae bacterium (assembly GCA_047971765.1). Taxonomy (GTDB): domain Bacteria; phylum Pseudomonadota; class Alphaproteobacteria; order Rhizobiales; family Hyphomicrobiaceae. The sequence goes on from JBKDZY010000246.1 coordinate 1,422, forward strand.
TGATGGGCGACCTCCTGACCCTGGTGCAAGAAAGACTGCCCGTCAAAATCGTTGTCTTCAATAACGGTTCACTCGGCTTCGTCGAGCTGGAGCAGCGTGTCGAAGGCCTACTCGATGCCTTTACCGAGCTCAAGAACCCGAACTTCGCCGAGCTCGCCCGCTCGTGTGGCATGAGCGGCTTCCAAGCGGACAATGCCAACAGCCTCGAGACGAACGTCAGGCACTGGCTTGAGGCTGACGGCCCAGCGATTCTCGATGTCAAGGTCAACAGAATGGAGCTCGTCATGCCGCCCAAGGTCGAAATGAAGCATGTCGCATCGACAGCCCTGTTCGGCTTGAAAGGTGTCCTGGACGGCCGGTTCGGCGAGGTGACCTCCCTTATGCGGGACAACTTCCTGCGCTGAAGCCCCAACGCGCCACGCCTTGTGGCACCAGCTTGTCCCAGGCCCCTGCACCCAGAAAGTGAAGACGCCACCTCCACCCGAATGTAGAGCAGGCGTCTTCACGCATCGCCCTCCCTGGCAATGACGAAATCTACTGCGCCGCCTGCCTGTAGTGGCGCGCATACTCGAGCAGTGCATCATCGGCGCATGGCTCGATCGGCGTGAAGTCCTGATGCGCGATCCACTCCTTGCGGGTCGGCTTGCGAATGTAGTTCGAAACCGAATTGAGCGTCAGGTAGACGATCTTGCGCGGCAGCGGCGTGATATTGGCGGACGACCCATGCACGAGGTTCCCATGGAACATGAGCATGCTGCCGGCCTTGCCCGTCGGCACCGCAAGGCCACCCTTGTCGTAGAGCCGCTGCACGTCGTCGTTGTCGAGCGTCCACAGTGGATAGCTGGTGGTCGCAAGGTCGTGCCCCGCCGCCAGCACTCCGTCGGTATGGCTGCGCGGAATAAGCATCAGCGCGCCGTTGTACGGAAACACCTCGTCGAGAAAGATCGCGATGTTCATCGCCCTGGGCTCGGGCATCCCGTCGTCGCGCGCCCAGGTGCCGTAGTCCTGGTGCCACTGCCACACATCGCCATCGAACTTGGCTTTGGCGTTGATCTTGAACTGGTGCATGTAGAGCTTCTCGCCAAACACCTGCTCGATGGGCTCGATCATGCGCGGGTGACGTCCGAGAATGCCAAAAGCCTCGTTGTAGAGATGGGCGGCGAACGCCGTGCGTGGCGCCCCTGACTTCTCACGCCAGATTTCCTCCCGGTCCAGCTTGTAGATCTCTTCCGCTTCAGCCCTCAGAACATCCACCTCTTCCTGGGTGAACAGGTCCGGCAGCAGCAGCCAGCCTTCCGTGTTGAAATGTTCGACCTGTGCTTCCGTGAGTTTCATCGCATTTCCTCCTTGGATTTGGCCCTGTTGTCGGGCTTCAAATTATTTGTCCTGCTGATCGACTTGCGCGACCTCGCGCCCCGCGATGAAGTCCGCGGTCTCCTGGCCCGCACGCGCCGTATGCTCGCGCGCCAGGCGTCCCGCGCGACCTGCGTCACCGGCCAGGACAGCCTCGCAGATTTCCCGATGCTCGCGCCAGACCCGACGTTTCATGCCTTCGCGCGCCAGCACGAACCGCATCGAACGCCGGAAATGTGGCCACTGGTCGCTCACCGTCTCCGTGATCGCCATGTTACCGGAAAGTCCGTGAACTGCATCGTGGAACGCCACATCGGCGTCCACCAGCCGCCCGACAGACGCCGCCGCGACCATCGCCTGGCCTTCCTCGACCAGCCGGCTCAACGCCTTGCCATCTTCGTTCGTGTTCAGCCCGGTCATGAAGCGCGCCGCAGCCAGTTCGGCCGCCAACCCGTCAAGCGCCTCCCGCACCTGGTAGAGATCCAGCAGCCGCGCGGCATCAATAGGCGCAACGGCAATGCCGCGCTTGCCCGCATCGACAAACAATCCCCGTCGCCTGAGGAGATGAATGGCGTGACTGACAGGTTGCCGGGATACCCCGAGCATCTCCGCCAGCTCCTCCTGTGTGAGACGCCGCCCGGGCGCAAGAGTGCCATCGACGATCGCACCCAGCAGGCGATCGTGCACCTCGTCAATCAATGGCGGACGCGAATCGAGTTGCCCCAACAGCATGGAGACCACCAGTGTTGCCTATCAGACATTCATAACATTCGGAATTCGGAATTCCAAATACTTTTGCTTTCGGCCATGATCGCCACGCCGGCTGATCGAATCCAAAGTCGTCAAGCCGCGCCAAATGATGCAATCTCCGAGGACGCAGCCAGCCCTCCCGCGGGCACCCCGAAAATCAGGCTTACGAGAGACGTCACGATGAACAGCACCCCCACGAACGGGACCGGCGCCACGCCCCGCACGCTTGTTCTCAATCCCAGGGACAATGCCATCGTCGCCGTTGATGCCATTCCGGAAGGGGCCACCGTGCGCGGCGTAGCATCCACCATGCGCGTCCCCAAGGGACACAAGATGGCCATCCGCCCGGTTGCCAAGGGCGAACCCGTGCTCAAATTCGGCCAGATCATCGGCTTTGCCACCGAGGACATTGGGCCGGGCACCCACATCCATACCCACAATTGCACCTTCGCCGCCTTCGAACGCGACTACGCCTTCGCCGAGGATGCCAGGACCGAAACCATCCTGCCGTTGGCCCAGCAGGCCACGTTCGAGGGCTTTCGTCGCCGCAACGGCAAATGCGGCACGCGCAACTACATCGGCGTCGTCACCTCCGTGAACTGTTCCGCCACTGTGGCCCGTTTCATTGCCGAGGCCGTCAACAGATCAGGAATGCTGGCAGACCACCCGAGCATTGATGGTGTCATTCCACTGGTTCATTCCACCGGATGTGGAATCGATTCCAACGGCGAAACCTTCGAGGTCCTCAAACGAACCACATGGGGCTACGCCTCGAACCCCAACATGGCCGGCATCCTGGTCGTCGGTCTTGGCTGCGAAGGCTTCCAGATCCAGCGCATGAAGGACGCCTATGGTCTGGTCGAGAGCGACACCTTCCGAACCATGACCATCCAGGACACCGGCGGCACCAAAAAGACCATCGCCGCCGGTGTCGAGGCGATCCGCACCATGCTCCCCATCGCCGGCGCCGCCAGGCGTGAGACGCTGCCCGCCTCCGAACTGGTCTGGGCCCTCCAGTGCGGCGGCTCCGACGGCTACTCCGGCATCACCGCCAATGTCGCCCTCGGCGCCGCCGTTGACAGGCTCGTGCACCACGGCGGCACGGCCGTCCTGGCAGAAACACCGGAAATCTACGGCGCAGAACATCTCCTCACCCGCCGCGCACGCAACCGCGAGGTTGGCGAGAAGCTGGTCGACATCATCAAATGGTGGGAGGACTACACGGCCAGGGCACGCATGAGCATGGACAACAACCCATCTCCCGGCAACAAGCTCGGCGGCCTCACCACCATCCTCGAGAAATCACTGGGGGCAGCCGCCAAGGGCGGCACCACCACACTCAACGCTGTCTACCGGTATGCCGAACCGATCACGGAGAAGGGCTTCGTCTTCATGGACACGCCCGGCTACGATCCCGTATCGGCAACGGGCCAGGTTGCGGGCGGCTGCAACGTCCTCGCCTTCACCACCGGCCGCGGATCCGCCTATGGCTGCAAGCCCACTCCATCCTTCAAACTTGCGACCAATTCCGACATCTACACTCGCATGATCGACGACATGGACATAAACTGCGGAGACATCGTGGATGGCGTGACCATCGAGGACAAGGGACAGGAGATCTTCGACTTCATGCTGCGCATGGCATCGGGTGAGAAGTCGAAGAGCGAACAACTGGGCTACGGCGATGCCGAATACGTCCCGTGGGTGATCGGCGCGACCATGTAGCACCACCCTTCCGTATTGCCAGAGGGGGTGCAGCGCCCCTTCACGAATGACACCGCAACACCTACTTCCAGTATACCGCATGGGCTTGATCTATTTCCTACGTGACATCTTCCTCGCCACGCTCGATGCCCTGCTTGCCCGGCAACGCCGGCGCTACGAGCATTCGGTCTTCATTCGTGCGCCGCGCGACATTGTCTGGAACATGATCCGCGCCCGCGACATCGAATTCGAAGGGCTGGTCCCGCTCCGCCTGCATGCAGCCGGCGTACCCGGCCGCCCCGATTGCGAACTCGTGCACGTAACGGCGGGCGACATCGAGTTGGCCATGCTCACGCGCACGGTCGATCTCAAGGACGAACAAGCCATTCTCTACGAGATCCTGCCCGAGGGCACCGACCCGGCCCTTGTGGAGGGCATCGACGACTACATCAGCTTCGTTCTCGCCGACACCGCCGGTGGCACACGACTGGACCTCATGCGCGAACTCAGCCCCCTGCGCTGGATCGCCAGGCTCTCCGTGCCGATCGGCCTGCGCAGCGGAGCAAAACGCTACAAGCGCAAGGCCGAGACGATTGCCCGCGACATGGGTTGGCTTCAAGCCTCCAAGGGATGACCCCGGCAGGCACGACCCCCTTCCGCCATGACACACAGACCGGTCGGCGGCCGAGGCACAACCCGTTACCGTGCTCACGCCGACACCGCTGCGCTGATGACGCCCACACCGTTTTTTTTAGACCGAAATCCATACCTCGCAGAATACGTCCAACCACGCGGTTATGGTCGCCATCCCCAGTTACCTTGTGTCACCCCAATCTGTTTTTGAACAACGCTTTCAGGAGCCCAAAAAACGATAGTGGCGGGAGCAGTTGTTTCTCCACGTTCAACCGCAATGCAGCATCCATATTGGCTCCAGAAAACCCATAACGCTCCAAATCATTATTACGTTTTTTGACTGGCCGTTCAGAGCGTAACGCCAGCTCCTGTTTTCGGCCACCGCTGACGCAGCAACAGACAAAGAGATTGCGCCTGTGCGAACCGCTGCTGCGTTGCACAATGAACAATTATTGCCAACTCCAAGAATTGAACCTAACAGTGTGGTGTTACGAGCGCCGAACGCGCCAATAAAAAACGATGACAGCCAAAAAAACGGACTGCCATCGACAAACCTGGAAACGCCCATCGCAACAAGAGAGAGGGTTTAAATGGCATCCTGGAAACTGTCCCGTCGCAAATTTGTTTCAACCAGTGCCGCTGCCGCGGCAGCCACCGTGGCAGCACCGTTCGTGCGGACGGCTGGAGCTGCGGGCAAACTGTCCATCGGCATGTGGGATCACTGGGTCCCCAACGCCAACAAGGCGTTCACAACCCTCGCCAATGAATGGGCCGAGAAGGAAAAGGTCGATATCAACATCGACTTCATCACCAGTCAGGGCAACAAGCTGCTGCTGACCGTTGCCGCTGAAGCCCAGGCCGGCTCGGGTCATGACCTCATCACGATGACCAATTGGCAGCCGTCCGAGTACGCAAACAAACTTGCCGATGTCGACGATGTCGTCACCGAGGCCATCAAGAATGGCGGCGACGTAAGCACGACCTTCAAGCACTTCGGACGGGCAGGCGGCAAATGGCGCGCAGTACCGTCGAGCCGCGGCACACTCTCCTACTCGAGCTGCTCGCGCATCGACCTGTTCAAGCAGCACGGCAACATCGACCTGCAGGCCATGTTCCCCGCCGGCAAGGATCCCGTGAAGGACCTCGTCGACAAATGGACCTGGGAAGAATACGTGAAAGTCGCCGAGGCCTGCAAAAAGGCAGGCAAACCCTTCGGTCTTCCGATGGGGCAGACGGCTGACACGGTGCAGTGGGTCGGCGCCTTGTTCGCCGCCTACGGCGCGCAGCTGGTGGACAGCAAGGGCAACATCACCGTCAAGTCAGACAAGGTTCGCCACGCCCTCGAGATCGGCAAGCGCCTGATGGCGGCCCTCCCCCCCGAAGTCTATGCCTGGGACGACGCCTCCAACAACAAGTGGCTGGTGTCCGGCCGTGGCGCATCAATCTTCAATCCGCCGAGTGCCTGGGCGGTCGCCAAGCGCGATGCCCCGGATATCGCCAAGGAGATCTGGCACCACGCCGCGCCGAAGGGTCCGGAAGGCCGCTTCATCGGCACCAACCACTTCTATCACGCGCTGTGGGATTTCTCGTCGAACAAGTCGGCAGCCAAGAGCCTGTTGCGCCACCTCTCGACACGCCGGGCCGCCGAGATGTTCGTCAACGCAAGCCTCGGTTATGACCTGCCACCCTACGCGACCTTCAACGACTTCAATGTCTGGACCGAGCAGGGACCGCCGAAGGGAACGTTGACCCACTACCCGAACAAGGGCGACCAGCAATCGACCATTGCCGCCTTCCCGGCTCCCTACGAGGTCGGCCAGCAGATCTACAGCCAGGCCACCATGCCGAAGATGCTTGCTAAAGTCGCCCAGGAGAACCAGCCCATCGACAAGGTGCTCGACTGGGCCGCCTCCGAGCTCGAAGGCTTCACCAGCCGCCGGTGAATTCGTTCGAATCCGTTGCAGCAGACGGCGTCCCGGCTGCTGCAACGGCTCCCTTCGGGACGCATTTTAGGCGAGACGGATCATGGTCGACACGGCCCTCGAGGCGCAGGATGGAACGGCGAAGGCAGCCGCGAAATCCGGCATGGGCAAGGCCCTGCAGCGCAAATCGACTATCGCGTTCTTGATGACGCTTCCATTGTTGCTCCTGATATTCTTCCTTGTGGCCTACCCGGCGGGTTACGCAATCCACCTGGCCACCCTCTCCAAGAACATGGAGCGGTTCGTCGGGTTCGGAAACTTCACCTATCTGTTCAAGCGCGAGGCGTTCTGGCTGGTCGTCCAGCAGTCGGTGATCTTCGCTGTCACCGCCGTGATCTTCAAGGCCATCATCGGCTTCATCGTCGCCCACTTCGTGCACAACATTCCCTCCAAGGGACAACGCAAGTGGCGCGGAATGTTGCTGGTGCCATGGGTCATCCCGCCGGCCATGTCGACCTTGGCCTGGCTGTGGCTGTTCGATCCGTCCTACTCCGCCTTCAACTGGATCATCGCGCAATTCGGCGGCGGTCGCATTCCCTGGCTGGGTGACGCCACGCTGGCGCGCTTCTGTGTCATTCTCGTCAATATCTGGATTGGCGCGCCATTCTTCATGATCATGTATCTGGCGGCGCTGAAGTCCGTGCCGGATCAGCTCTACGAGGCGGCCGAGATCGATGGCGCCACCTGGTGGCAGCGCATCTGGTACATCACCCTCCCGATGATGCGGAACATCATCGCCATCACCACTCTTTTCTCTCTCATCGTCACCTTCGCGAACTTCGACATCGTCCGCGTGCTCACCGCTGGCGGTCCGGTCGACAAGACCCACGTCTTCGCAACCTGGGCCTTCCGACTTGGCATCGAGAGCGGTGACATTCCACTCGGCGCAGCCGTCTCGCTGTTCATGGTTCCGATACTTGCCATCGCCGCAATCTTCATCCTGCGCGACGTGAACAAACGGGGGAACGAAGCATAATGGCTACGACAACCGCAACCCCGGCCGCGTCCGGAGCCGCAGCCCCGCGATACGGAAGCATGTCCAACGACCGCAAGTGGGCCTTGCGCTGGTCATACTTCTTCCTGGTGCTGTTCGCGATCTTCTTCCTGACACCGCCGATCTACATGTTCATCACCTCGCTCAAGACGAGCTCGGAGATATCGGCGGCAACCAATCCGTGGTGGGTCTATCACCCGACCCTGGAGAACTACAAGGCGCTGCTGACAGGATCTGATTTCCAGCGCTTCTTCTTCAATTCGGCGGTCGTCTCGGTCTGCGTCGTGTCACTCACGATGTTGATCGCGATCCCGGCGGCCGTTGCCGTGTCACG
>JBKDZY010000247.1:0-6072 GCA_047971765.1 Hyphomicrobiaceae bacterium
CAATCGCTCGCTCTATGCCTTTGGCGGTTTCGGCGATCTGGCCCGAAGTGCCGGACTATCAGCCATCAACACGGTACCGTGGCTGCGGGCGAGGGCCATGCAGATGGGAATCGGTCCGCAAGGCACGTTGCCCCGCCTCCTCGAACCCGCCTGAGACTATCCCCATGCGGCAGCGGCAGGTATTGACCCGCCACACATAAATCGGCAAGCGAGGCAATAGGCCGTTAACGCATGGGAAGCGCGGCCACGTCCAATCGTGCCGGAGCCGTTATGACCCCAGTCTTCGTCGATCTGCAACACCGCCTGGAATACGGTCTGCTGCTGGTCCTGATGGGCCTCGTGAGGCTGATGCCGCTGGATATCGCATCGAACGTTTCCTCGGCCGTCTGGCGCGCCATTGCACCGCGCCTGCGTCGCCACAAGCGGGCGCTCGACAATCTCGCGATTGCATTTCCCGAAAAGTCACTGGCAGAGCGCGATGCCATCGCACGGGCGATGTGGGGCAATCTCGGCCGGGTGATGGCGGAGACGATGCAGATTGACCGACTAATCGAAGAACCGGATCGAATCAAGATTGCGAACGAGAAGCTCTTTGCTCGCTACAAGGACAAGCTCGGCGCAGCCATCGGCTGCTCACTTCATATGGGCAACTGGGAACTGGCCATTTGGCCATTGGTTGTCGCTGGCGCCAATCCAGCGGCCGTATACCGCACCGTCAAGAACCCATATGTCGACAATCTTCTCCGGTATCAGCGGCGGAAGCTGTATCCCGGCGGACTACTGGGCAAGGGCACGGTCGACGGAAACTGGGCGGAAGGTCAGAAGACCGCCCGCCAGATCACCGACCTCGTGCGTAACGGCGGTCGGCTCGGGTTGGTGTGCGATCTGTACGACAAGAACGGCATACCCGTTCCGTTCTTCGGCAAGGATGCCCGCTCGGTCGCCATTCCTGCCATGATTGCCCGCCGGATTGGCGCACGAATCTGGCTGGCGCGGTGTCTGCGGGTCGGCGAACAGAGCCGATTCAAGGTCGAAATCAAGGAGCTGAAAGTTCCGCGATCCGGCAACCCAGGTGATGACGTGAAATGGATAACGGCCGCCATGCAGCGGCAGTTTGAAGCCTGGATTCGCGAAGCTCCTGAGCAATGGATGTGGTCAAACCGGCGGTGGTCATGAAAAACGAGGTGAACAACGACAGCGAGCAACAGACCGCTGCAACCTTCCGCCAGCGCCTGGAATATGGGCTGCTGCTTGGCGTCATCGCGATGGCCCGGCGGCTTGGCCCGGACCGGGTTTCCGCGCTCGGCGCCCGTGTCATGCGGGTCATCGGGCCGAAGCTGCGCCAGAACCGCCGCGCCATGCAGAACCTGGCCATCGCCTTCCCCGACAAGAGCGAGGACGAGCGCCGGCAGATTGCAGCCGCCATGTGGGCCAACATGGGCAGGACGTTTGCCGAAACGCTTGTCCTCGAACAGCTCATCAGTGACCCCGGCCGCATCGACATTCCAGATCTGGAAACGTTCCGGGCGACAGCAACCAGTTCCAAGCCGTTGATCGGCTGCACACTTCACTTCGGCAACTGGGAAATCGCGATTTTTCCCATGAGGATCTACGGCCGCGACGCCTGCGGCGTCTACAAACCCATCGACAATCCGTTGATCGACGCCTGGCTGAAGAAAACCCGGATGCTCCTCTTTCCTGCCGGAATGCTCGGCAAGGGCGAGCGCGACGAATCGAATACCGGCCAACGCACCGCCCGCCTGCTCATCGACAAGGTCCGTGCCGGCGGCGTACTGGGCTTCGTCTGCGATCATTTCGACAAGCGCGGCGAGCCGATTCCCTTCATGGGGCGCGTGAGCCGTTTCACCGCGGCACCGGCAATGATCGGACGCCATGTTGGCTCCGAGTTCTTCGTCGGGCGCACCGTTCGCCTGGGCGACGCCTGCAGGTTCCGGATCGACATCAAGTACCTGCCGTTGCCGCAGACCAACGACAAGAAGGGCGATGTGCTGGCGCTGACGGAGACCATCTTCGCAACCTACGAGGACTGGATCCGCGAATATCCGGAACAGTGGATGTGGTGGAATACCCGCTGGGTGCAGACGGAAGCCGACACCGGGCAGGCCAAGACCGAGCTGGCCGCCGCTGCACCGGCAGGCCAGGGTTGACCCGTCAGCACCGGAAAAGAACGTTCCCGCCGAAACGGAAGACCTGGCAACCAGGCCACTACGGGCGTTGAGTGCAAGCAACCTGGGACACTCGCGATATCATCGGCTTAGTGTGGCGTCATGTTCTGAAGTTCGCTTGCAGCGTCCGCCGATATGATGGAGCGAACTTCAGAACCGCCACACTAGGAAGCCGGACCAGTCTCCCAGTGCGTGCCATCGATACGCTTCGGCCCCATGTTACGGGTTGCAGCACGAAGGCGACCCAGGTTGGCGAAATACCAGAGCAGAGCCAGCACTTCGAGCACCAGCACCGCCGAGAACGCGGCCCGATAGGCTGCCGGTTGGTATCCACCGCCAACTGTCAAGGGATAGAGGTCGATCACCCAGCCGACCGCGTATTGCACGAAGAACGCGGCTCCGAACAACAGGAGATTGACCGCCGTGTTGGAGCGTCCCGATCGCGCCGCCCCGAAATAACTGGCAAGCCACGGATAAGCCAGAACGGCCGTGTGACCGGTCATCACGAACACAGACCACGACAGCAGGGGCGGCACCGGATCGACCAGGATGATGGCCACCTGCGAGGCGAGAAACACCACCAGGAAGCCAATATTGATACTGAGCAGGCTTATCCCATGCCGCACCAGACGGTCGGCGATGAAACCGCTGCCGAGCACGCCAACCAGAAACGCAAGCCCCATGATGAACAGGTGCTCCCCGATGGCAATGTGGTCGAGACCCGCAACATCCCGATACCATGGCCCGACCCACAAGGTCTGCAACGCGACGTGCGCACCCGCCGGGATCGCCAGAACCGGCGCCAGCGCCAGGAACACGCGATCCTTGAAGATCCCGCCGACCTCCTTGAGCTGGGTGGCAAGCGGCGTCGGCGTAATCCCCGCCTGTCCGCGTTCGGGAACAACCAGGAAGATGAGGGCTGCGACCACGAATGTCGCCACCGCCAGACCGACGAACGCGGACCGCCAGCCGTAGACAGAGACAGCCAGTGCCATCGGCGCGGTTGACAGAATGACCCCCAGTGCCCCCGCCGACATGACACAGGCATTGGCCAGCGCGCGGCGCGGTTCGGGAACCCAGATGACGACCGCCTTGAACGACGCCATGAGGCCTCCCGCGAAGCCGACACCGATCAGTGCGCGCGCACACGTCAGCATCTCGACGCTGTTCGAGAAGGCAAACAACAAGGCGCCAGCCGCCCCGGTCGCCACCAGTGCCGTCTGCACCCGGCGCGGCCCATACCGGTCGAGCAGGATCCCCAACGGCAACTGGAAGATGGCGAACGCCAGCAGGTAGGCCGATGTCAGCAAGCCGAGTTCAGACGCCGACATATCGATGTCGCGCACCAGGTCCGGCGCCACGATGGCGTTCACGGCCCGATACAGGTAGGAAAAGAAATAGCCAAGCCCGAACGGGGCAAGCGCCGCAACGACCATCCACGGGGATGTCCGGAACGTCCCAGGATCTACCGGCTTCTGCACGTCAACTCCTCAATTCCCGCCGGAGCCATTGTGCACCGCCGCACGCTCATGCGCAGTCCGGGATTTTGCATCTCGCAGCTCGGCGATCGTCCAGACCAGCGTCGAGCAGCGGCATGTCCGGGCCAACAATCAGGGCCTTACGCACCATCCGTCAATGCCGAAATGACATGGCTCCCATACCTCCGAACAGCTATTGAGCGCCAGCTAACCCCTTTCCCGCAAGCAGGCAGGAAATGTTGCAATGCAACCGAATCCGGCGTCCTCTCTTCGCGGAGCAGAATTTACACACCTGTCGGATCATCACTTGTCGGATCATGGATTGACTGCCCGCCACAAATATCCCCTACTTCTCGTTGGCGAAGGATCAGGCGATGTCAGATATCATATTCAAGACGCTCGGCAGCAGCGGCCTCAAGGTTTCCCAGATTTGCGTCGGCACCATGATGTTCGGTGGTCCAACAGAGGACTCCGACGCCAAACGCATTGTCGATGACGCAGCCGCTCGTGGTGTCAACTTCATCGACACCGCCAACACCTACGAAAAGGGCCGCTCCGAGGAGACCGTCGGTCGTCTCATCGGCGACAATCGCGCGGAGTGGATCATCGCGACCAAACTCGCGCAGCCGACCGGATCGGGCCGGAACGATCGCGGCCTGTCGCGCCGGAACATGATTGCCGCCACGGAAGCATCCCTCAAGCGCTTGCGCACCGATTGGATCGACATCCAGTACATCCATCGCGTTGATCCGGCGGTGTCCTGGACGGAAGTGGCCCGCACCTTCGGCGACCTCATCAGAAGCGGAAAGATCCGGTACTGGGGCCTGTCCAACGTCCGCGCGTGGCACATTCCAGTCATTGCCCAGGCCTGCAGGGAGGTCGGGTCACCGCCACCCGTCGTCCTGCAACCCTACTACAACATCATGACCCGTATGCCGGAGGTGGAACTCTTGCCCGCCGCACGCGCCTTCTCGCTCGGCGTTGCCATCTACAGCCCGCTCGCGCGCGGCATCCTTTCCGGCAAATACCAGCCTGGCAGCAACGCGCCGGCTGACACCCGCGCCGGCCGCAACGACCGCCGCATGATGGAAACCGAATGGCGGACAGAGTCGCTCGAAATTGCCCAGCACCTCAAGGTCCACGCCGAGTCCACTGGGCATACCCTCGTTGATTTTGCCGTCGCCTGGGCCCTGAACAACGCCGCCGTCACCCCCGTCATTGCCGGACCGCGCACCTATCAGCAATGGCGAAGCTACATCGACGCGCTCAAGTGTCCATGGACGCCCGACGACGAAGCCCTGGTCGATAGCCTCGTGCCGCCCGGCCATCCCTCGACACCGGGCTATACCGACCCCGGCTATCCGGTCGAAGGACGCTTTCCCGTCGTGTCCTGAACGTGGCCGCACAGGCCAGAAAAGGCCGGCGACCGCCAGCGAAGCCTGAAAACCAGAAGCGGACGTCGTGTCAGAACATGCGGCCGCCGTTCGGCACGTCCTGTCCGAGGGCAATCAAAACCACCTCTCCGTCCTCGTCAGGGAATCCCAAGGTGAGAACTTCCGACATGAACGGCCCGATCTGCCGGGGAGGAAAGTTCACAACCGCAGCCACCTGCCGCCCGAGCAGCGTCTCCGGCGTATAATGCTTCGTGATCTGAGCGGACGATTTCTTCACACCGATCTCCGCTCCGAAATCAATCCGCAGCTTGAACGCCGGCTTTCGCGCTTCAGGGAAAGCTTCCACGGCCACGATGGTGCCGACACGAATATCGACGGCCAGGAACTGCTCGAATGTGATGGGCCCCGAAGCCTTGGCCGGATCAGCCATGTGCTTTCCTTTCCGTCTCGCAATTGACATGGCGACAGGCGATGAACCGCTGCACCTGGCTGAACGTCTATAGCCCTTCAGGATGAGATGGAAGCACTCCGGCCGCGACGGCGCCCCGTCCGCCGACAGGCCACCCAAAAGGCTCCGGTTATTCGCCTGCGGGAGGATGCACCCCATCAGATTCACCGGACCCGCTGCCGGACCGCCGCGACGCCTCACGCGCCTCGCTCATCCGCGAGCGTGCCGTCTCCGCCATGCCGAAGATGGCGGACGCAACCCGCTTGGCGCCGCCGGCCACATCATCGAAACGGCGCATCGCGCGCTCACCGCGCCGCAGACGCCGGTCGAGTGCCGCCATCGTCCGCGCCAGGCCGGGATCGTCATCGTCGAGCCAGGTCCGGAAGACACTGCCATAGACGGAGGCGAGCCCAACCGCACGCATCGTGCCATCGACACCGCCGGACTGGATACCCGCTGCTTCCAGCATCCAGCGCTGCGACGACAGCAGCCTCGGCACCTGGTCGAGTCCCGGCGCACCGGTCCGCGCGATGGAGCGCAACCCGTCCTTCCACGGCTCCAGCACG
>JBKDZY010000248.1:0-4715 GCA_047971765.1 Hyphomicrobiaceae bacterium
ACCTCGCGAACATGGTCCAATTGCCCCGGAAACGCGCTATACCATGGGAATATAGAGCATCTTGACTGCACGAATTGCACGCGCCCCAGCACGGGAGGAAGAACAGTGTCCAAGAGCAGAATTGCTGTTACCCGTCGGAATGTCATCAAGAGCGGCCTGGCGCTTGGCGCCGCCGCCAGCCTGCCGACAACATTCGCCATCGCCAGGACCAGGCCCCTGAAGCTCGGCCTGATGCTTCCCTATTCCGGCACCTACGCCAAACTCGGCGAGAATATCACCATCGCGGTGGAGATGTTGATCGCCGAACACATGGGCAAACTCGGCCACCGCGAGATCGAGATCATCAAGCTCGATGACGAGTCGAAACCCGCCCTCGCCCAGCAGAATGCCGAGCGCCTGATCAAGCGCGACGGCGCCGACGTCATCATCGGAACCGTTCATTCCGGCGTGCAGATGGGGATCCACAAGGTCGTTCGTGAAACCGGCACCTTGAACATCATCCCGAACGCCGGCGCGGATGCCATCACCCGCTCGCTGTGTGCGCGCAACGTCTTCCGCACCTCGTTCACGAACTGGCAGCCGGCCCACGGCATGGGCCTGGAACTGGCGCGCCGCGGCGTCAAGAAGGCCGCCTGGATCAGTTGGGACTACGCCGCCGGCAACGAGGCAGGCGAAGGCTTCAGGCAAGGTCTAGAGACAGGTGGCGGCAAGGTCGTGAAGAACCTGACGCTGAAATTCCCGGAAACGAACTTCCAGCCGTTGCTGGCCCAGATCCCGGACCTTGGCGTCGAATATGTCGGAGCCTTCTTCGCCGGCGGCGGCGCCGTGCAGTTCGTCAAGGAATACAAGGCCGCCGGCATCAAGGTGCCACTCGTCGGCTCGGGCTTCCTGACCGAGGGCGTGCTCGGCGCCCAGGGCGACGCCGCCGAAGGCATCGAGACCGCCCTGCACTATGGCGACGGCATCACGAACGCCATGAACCTGGGTTTCCGCAAATCCTTCCGCGAGAAGGCGGGCCGCGAAGCCGATGTCTACGCCGTCCAGGGCTACGATGCGGCCCAGTTGCTCGCCCACGGCCTCTGGGCCACCAAGGGCAACATCGATGACGAAGCCAGGCTCTACAAGGCCATGCGATCGGCGGCCCTCGACAGCCCCCGCGGTCCGATCACGATCTCGTCCTCCCAGAACGTGACGCAGAACATCTATCTGCGCCGCGCGACCGGCGGACAGAACAAAGTTGTCGGTATCGCGGCGCCCCACCTTGCGGATCCGGGCACGGGCTGCAAACTGTGAGGCGCTTCGGCGCGCGATGACCCTGTGCAAGGGAACGGACGGAAGGGCCGGCAACCGATAGGACACCGGCCCTCGCCTCGAATGGTTTTCGCAGGACCCACCGGCTCATCCGCGCCCGCCCGCTGACAACCCCGAGGTCGTGACCGCCCGCATGCTTGCCCAGCTCCTCAATGGCATCCAGTACGGCCTGCTGCTGTTCCTCGTTGCAAGCGGACTGACACTCGTCTTCGGTGTCATGGGCATCATCAACCTGGCCCACGGCTCGCTGTTCATGCTGGGCGCGTACACGGCTTTTCTTCTGGCCAAGGTCACGGGCTCGCTTTGGCTGGCACTTCCCATCGGCTTCGCCGGCGGCGCTCTCGTGGGTGCCGCGCTCGAATGGTCGTTGTTCCGTCATTTCGCCCGCCGCGAACATCTCGACCAGGTGGTCCTCACCTTCGCCCTCATCCTGCTGGCCGAGGAATTGCGCTGGTTCGTTGCCGGCAACGATTTCCATTCGGTCGCCATTCCCCCGGCCCTCAGGTTCTCGGTGCCGATCACGAAGGATTTCGCCTATTCCGCCTACAGGTTTGCCGTGATCGCCATTTGCCTCGCGGTGGCGGCCATCATGTTCTGGTGGATCGAACGCACCCGCCTCGGCTCTGTCATCCGCGCCGCCGCCGAGAACCCGGAGATGGTCGACATCCTCGGCATCGACGCCCGCCGCATCCATGTCGTGGTCTTTGCCATCGGCACCGCCCTGGCGGTGACCGCGGGCATGCTGGCAGCCCCCCTCACATCGGTCTATCCGGGAATGGGAGACAGCCTCCTCATCATCTCGTTCGTGGTCGTCGTCATCGGCGGATTGGGGTCCGTCTCGGGCGCCTTCTGGTCGGCGCTCCTGATCGGCATCGTCGATACCTTCGGCAAGGCCTATGGTCCCGCCTTCCAGGGCACCGGCCCCCTCGGCACCATTATCGCCGCACTGTCCGGCTCCAGCGTCTATCTCCTCATGATCGCTGTCCTGCTGTGGCGTCCGGCAGGCCTTTTCGGTGAGCGGACATGATCGAGCGGGCGCGCATGCTGCCGGCAAGCCGCGTCGGCTGGCTCACGGTCTGGTGCGGCTTCGCCCTGCTGGCGGCGCTGCCGTTCGTCGTCGAACCGTTCTACGTCGGGCTGATCACCACCGCCATGATCGCGAGCATGTTGGCCTTGAGCCTGCAATTGCTCGTTGGCGCCACTGGTCTCGTCAGCCTTGGCCACGGCGCCTTCTTCGGTCTGGCTGCCTACATCGTCTATCTCATCTCCCCGGAAGGCGCCGCCCGGCCCGTCTGGCTCACGCTCCCGGCCGCCATGCTCGCCGCCGGTGCAGCCGCCCTGCTGGTCGGTGCCATTTCTCTCCGAACACGCGGCTTCTTCTTCCTGATGGTGACCCTGGCCTTCGGTCAGCTCATCTATTCAGTCTTTCACGACACCCAGCTTGGCGGCGGCACCGATGGCGCCTACCTCGCCCGGCCCGTTCTCTCCGCTTTCGGCTTGGAGCTCGATCCGCGAGAGCTGCCGCGCGCCTATCGCGCCTGGGTGCCCTACTACATGGCCCTGACCCAGCTCGTTCTCATGTTCACGGTCCTGGCACTGCTGCTCCGGTCCATGTTCGGCCGCGTCCTTGCCGGCATCCGGATCAACGAGAACAGGATGGCCGCACTCGGCTACGACACCTATCGCTTCAAGCTCGCCGCATTCACCATCGCCGGGGCGCTCGCCGGCGCTGCGGGACACATGTGGGCCATGCAGTCCGGTTCCGTGAACCCTGAGCTGCTTGGCTGGCACCGCTCGGCCGAAGCCCTCCTCCACATTCTGATTGGTGGCATCGGAACGCTCACCGGACCGATTGTCGGCGCCTTCGCATTCATCTTCCTGGACGACTGGGCACAGCAGGTGACAGACCGCAAACTCCTGGTCGAAGGGTTCGTGATCCTTGTGGCAGTCCTGTTGCTGCGCCACGGCATCACGGGGCTGCGCCTGCCCGCATTTCTCCACGCATCGCGCCAACCGGCCCCGCTGCCCCGATCGTCCGGCAGCGCCAACGGGGAAACCGCGCATGGCAACTGACACCCCGGCAGTTGCCCCCCAGCCCCTTCTCGAAACCGAGTGCCTGTCCCGCTCGTTCGGTGGCGTCCACGCCCTGCGCGATGTCACGCTCTCTCTGGCCCGGGGCGAACTGCATGCCATCATCGGCCCCAACGGCGCCGGTAAATCCACCCTCGTCAATCTTCTCTCCGGCGCATTGCGCCCGACAGGCGGCCACATACGTCTGGACGGACGCGACGTCACAACGCTGGCCCAGAACAAGCGCGTCCACCTGGGTCTGGCCCGCTCCTTCCAGCGCACCAACATCCTTCCCGGTCTGAGCGTGCTGGAAAACGTGCGCCTCGCCGCCCAGGCCATGTACCGTGCAACAGGATGGGCCACCCTGGCCTCCCCGAACTCGGCAACCGAGCTGATCGAGCACGCCGCAACAGCCCTGGCACGCGTCGGCCTGCCTTCAGGCCACGAACGCGACGCCGGCACGCTGGCCCATGGCCAGAAGCGGCAACTGGAGATCGCCATGGCGCTGGCCTCCAGGCCGAAGGTGCTGCTGCTGGATGAGCCACTCGCCGGCATGGGCCCCGAAGAGGGTGAGCGTATGGCCGACCTGCTCAGGTCTCTCGCCACCGAGCACGCTCTCCTGCTTATCGAGCACGACATGGACTTTGTATTCGCTGTCGCCAACCGCCTGACCGTGCTGGTCGAAGGCGCCGTACTCGCGAGCGGCCATCCAGACCATGTGCGCGCGGATCCAGCCGTGCAGCAGGCCTATCTCGGCGGCCAGTCCTGACACTCGTGCACCTCAGGATGAAGTGGCGCCAGTCAGGCACCAACAGCGCCCCGGGCCGTGTGTCCCGCCCCGGGAAGCGCCCGGCCGGAGGCCGATGAGGCGCGTGCGCGCACATTGGCCAGACCGATTCCGGCTGAACCGGAATTGGTCTATACGTCTGCAATGCCCTTTGCCCGAATTGACCACCTCAAGCTCGAAACCCGCCTCATCCCCGGCCCCGCTCACCGGCCCTGGCTGGTGTTCCTGCACGAAGGCCTGGGCTCGGTTTCGCTCTGGCGCGACTTCCCGGACAAACTCGCCCAGCGCCTGTCCTGCCCGGCCCTCATCTACGCCCGCCAGGGCTACGGCCAATCGACCGGCCTGGCAGGCCCCCGGCAACCGGATTTCATGCATCGCGAGGCGCTCGACGTCCTGCCACGCCTCCTTGCTCACTATCACATCGGGAAAACCGTTCTGATCGGGCATTCGGATGGCGCATCCATCGCCCTGATCCACGCCGCCTCCCACCCGCAAACGACAGCAGCCATGACGCTCATGGCCCCGCACGTCTTTACCGAGCAGATCT
>JBKDZY010000249.1:0-2955 GCA_047971765.1 Hyphomicrobiaceae bacterium
CCCTCTCGGAATGTGTCTCGGTTCGACATCTGGAGGCCGTCATGTGTGGATGCGGCTGGGACCTTGCACGGGCATTGGCGGAGGCGCGCCAGGAAGTCGCAAGTCGCGCTCCGCCCAGGGACCTCCAGCCCGGAGTGCCCCGGATAGCCAGGACCATTCTGTCTTTCTGCGAGAAACTCTGGCATCATGGGGCACTGCGAATAACAGGGAGAATTCCCTCGTGACCACGGTTCTCGACACGACAAGCAAGAGAAGCACGGAAGCAGCGACGGGCGTCGAGCGACACGATGTCGAAGCCGTCAACAAGGCCGAGGCCCGCGAGCTCTACGCTGGTCGGCAGAAAGTCTATCCACGGTTGGCGCGCGGCCAGTTCCGGAAGATCAAGTGGATCGTGATGGTGGTTGCGCTCGCGGTCTATTACCTGATGCCATGGATGCGGTGGGACCGTGGACCTGATTTGACCAATCAGGCCGTCCTGCTGGATATGACCAACAATCGCTTCTTCTTCTTCTTCCTCGAAATCTGGCCGCAGGAATTCTACTACGTCACCGGCCTGCTCGTGCTCGGGGCGCTGGCGCTGTTCCTCGCGACCTCGCTCGCGGGGCGCGTCTGGTGCGGCTATACGTGCCCGCAGACGGTGTGGACCGACTTGATGATCTCGGTCGAACGTTTCTGGCAGGGAGACCGCAACGCGCGCATCCGGCTCGACAAATCACCGTGGGGTCCCAACAAGATCTTTCGCAAGGTCATGACGCATATCACCTGGCTGGTCATCGGTCTGCTGACTGGTGGCGCCATGGTGTTCTATTTCCGCGATGCGCCGACGCTCGCGGTCGAGCTGGTGACCGGCAAGGCGCCGCCCATTTCCTATCTCTTCCTCGGCATCTTCACCTTCACGACCTACCTGCTCGGCGGAATCGCACGCGAGCAGGTGTGCATCTATATGTGCCCATGGCCGCGCATCCAGGGCGCCATGACGGACCGTTACACGCTGCTGGTGTCATACAAGCCCGAGCGGGGTGACCCACGTGGCGCGGCCCGGAAGGGCCCGGATGGCCATGTCGATTGGTCGACGCGCGGCGATTGCATCGATTGCAAGGCCTGCGTTGCCGTCTGCCCGACCGGCATCGACATTCGCGATGGCTCGCAGCTCGAATGCATCCAGTGCGCGCTGTGCGTCGATGCGTGCAACGAGATCATGCGCAAGATCGACCGCCCGCCCAATCTGATTGCCTACGAGACGGTGGCGAGACAGGAGGCAACCGCGGCCGGACTGCAGCACGAAGCGCATCGCTTCGCCAGGCCGCGCACGATGATCTACGCCGGCCTGTTCTGCCTTGTCGGCCTGATCATGCTCGTGGCGTGGCTCAATCGCGCGACACTTGAGGTCAATGTGTTGCACGACCGCAATCCACCGTTCGTGCGCCTGACGGATGGCGGTATACGCAATGCCTTCACCGTCAAGATTCTCAACAAGCTGCATGAGCCGCACGACTTCACGCTCACGACCGAAGGCCTGGCCGGCGCCAGCCTGCGCGTCATCGGGATCGAGGCGGCCGGCGAACCGGTGGTCAGGGTCGGGACCGACGAGCTTCGCGAACTCAGGGTGCTGGTCACCGTGCCGCCGGCCCAGTTGGCGAAAATGACAGGGCCGAAAGCCAGCTTCTCTTTCGTCGTCAAGGATATTCAAACGGGTCAAGTCACCAACCGGGTAACGCTATTCCAGTTTGCCCGCTAGGACGGCTGGGCCAGGAGGTTGCGCAATGAGCGATATGCGACGCATGCAGGGCAAACCGCCTGCCGACGCCCCCAAGGGCTTGGCCGGCAAGCATGTGCTGATCATGTTGTTGGCTTTTTTCGGCGTGGTGTTTGCTGTCAACGGCATATTCCTGACACGGGCTCTATCGACCTACTCGGGCGTTGTCTCCAAGCAGCCGTACGTCAGGGGGCTTCACTACAACGAGCGCATTGCGGCAGCCTCGCGCCAGACAGCGCTTGGCTGGCATGAGGTGATCTCGGTGAAGATGGATGGCACTGTCGAACTGACCCTGATCGACAGTGGTTCCAATCCTGTCACCGGATTGGCGTTCACGGGCTTCATCGGCCGCCCGTCGACAAACCAGCTCGATCGCCATCTCGTGTTGGCGGAAGTGAAGCCGGGCCACTACGTCGGCAACGTCAAGCCGCTGCATCAAGGGACATGGGTTGTCGATCTGGCTGGCCGCCGTGAAGGCGTGACCGAACCCGTGTGGCGGACAAAGAGGCGGGAATGGCTGAAGCAGTAGGTGTCACCCGGTTTGATGAGGATGACCACGGCGGTGCAGACAGCACCGGCCGCCCGGAGCGCGATGCCACTGTGGCAGCGGACATTGCCAGGCATGAGATGACGCTGGTCGTCGAGAACATGCATTGCGGCGGCTGCATTCGAACGGTCGAGCAGACCTTGTCTGCTATGCTAGGCGTGGTGTCGGCCCGGGCCAACCTCTCGACCCGGCGCGTCACCCTGGTCACCGACAAGGCCCTGAAATCCGAGCTGCCGTTCGTCGAGGCGTTGGCCGGCAAGGGCTTCAAGTCGGCCCGCCTGGCGGACATGCTTCCCGATGATGAGCGCATGGCAAAGGCGGAAGCGGACCTGCTGCGCCGTCTGGGCGTTGCCGGGTTCGCCGCCGCCAACGTCATGTTGCTGTCTATCGCGGTCTGGTCCGGACAGTACGGCGAGATGCCGAAGTCTCTCGTCTCTCTGTTCCATTGGCTGTCGGCCATGATCACGCTGCCGGCAGTCGCCTATGCCGGGCAGCCGTTCTTCTCGTCGGCGCGCAGCGCACTGTCGGCGGGCCGCCTGAACATGGATGTGCCGATATCCCTGGGCGTCCTGCTGGCCACCGGCCTCAGTCTATACGATACCGCTTCCGGCAACGAACATGCCTATTTCGATGCAGCCATTACGCTGCTGTT
>JBKDZY010000250.1:0-3778 GCA_047971765.1 Hyphomicrobiaceae bacterium
CTGGAACGGCATCGCGAGGTCGCAGATCTCCTTGTCGGGCGAAGGCCTGCAGCCCAAGCCCTTCGATGACAGTTGGCTGGATATCGCCGGGCTCAAGGTCGATGCGGTGCTGGATCGCGATAGGGCGGAGTTCAATGGTGCCGTTGCGTCAGGCAAGCTCCAGGGCCATCTGACGGCGCATGTCGCCCAGATCGGTGATTTCTCGAAACTGGCGGGACGTGAACTTGGCGGCCAGGTTGATGTCGATCTGACCGGAAACCTGGATGTTGGCAGTGCCGCGGGCCAGGTGACGATGGCCGTCGGGTTGACGGACGTCAGGGCCGGGATTGCATCACTCGATGGCCTGTTGAAGGGGAAATCGACGATCGGGGCGTTGATCAGGCACACGGCGCGCGGTGCACTGGTGGTCGAGAACGGGGCAATCAATGGCGCTGCCATGGGTGGCGCGTTCACGGCCCGGCATGATGCAGGCCATACCGCCGCAAAATTCCAGTTGAAGTTGGAAGACCTGGCGCGCGTGCATCCGGACCTTGCCGGCACGCTTTCCAGCGAAGGGGACCTCAATCTCTCGGCGGGTCGACTGGTGGGACATGTCAATGCGCAAACGGCCTCGGCAAGCTGGCAGGGCCAGAAGCTGCAGGCGTTCCGCTTGTCGTCCAGCGTTGGCGGGACGACAGAAAAACCTGCCGTGACGTTGAAAACCTCGGGCAAGCACGGACGGCTGGCGTTTTCCGGTGAGCTCGATGCACGCGTGGATGGCCAGGGCGGGACGGACATCCCGAGGATCACGTTCGATTACGGAACGACGCGCCTGACCGGCCATGTGACTGTCAGCGGTGATGGCATGGTGCGTGCCGACCTGAACGGTAATGCCGAGCATCTCAACGAGCTGTCTTCGCTGTTCGGCACGCCGGTGGATGGGCGGTTCAGACTGCGTATTGTTCCCCTGGGCGGGGCCACGGGGGCTGGATTTTCGATCGAGGCGCATGGCGACAGGCTGCGTGGCGGCGAGGCGCGCATTGCATCGGTCAAGTTGACGGGGGAGTTCAACGGGTCCCTGAAGACGCCAAGGCTTGCGCTGCGGGGACGTGTCGGCAAGGTGCAGGCCGGGGGGCTGGTCGTCGATGCAAGCGACATCGATATCAAGCCGGATGGTGAAAAGAGTGTCGTATCCCTGAGCGCAAATGGACCCGACCTCCACCTGAAGACCAAGGCGGTGCTCACGCCAGTCGCAGAGGGAGCCGATATCGTGGTCAGCGAACTGCGGTTTTCCCACAAGGGGCTTGCGGTCGGTCTGCAGGCCCCAGCCTCGGTGCAAATGAGAAACGGTGATGTCCAGATCCGTGGAATTGCGCTGGGGATCGGTCGTGGCCGTCTCACGATTACCGGCAAGGCTGGCAAGACGCTCGATGTCACGCTGCGCGCGAGCGGGTTGCAGGCGGCCGAGATCGGATCATTGGCGCCTGAGCTTGGACTTGCGGGCGTCATCGATGGCGATGTGCATGTCGAAGGGACCTCGGCACTCCCGAAGGTTGTCTACGATGTGAAATGGCGCGGGGCTTCGAGCCGGCAGTTGCGCGATGCCAACCTGCCGGCGCTGGCGCTTTCCGCGCGCGGGACATTCAAGGATCAGAAGGTCGACCTCAATGCAGCCCTCTCGGGGCCTGGAGGACTCGATGCCGCTGCCGCCGGCAGTGTAGACGTCAAGAACTCCCGGATCGGCGGCATGAAAATCTCCGGCCGTGTCCCGTTGAGCCTGGCTGTCCTGCCAATGGCTGAGAGAGGGACGCGCGCCACCGGCATGCTGCGGTTGGATGTTTCGGCACAAGGGACTTTTGCGATGCCTGAGGCGAAAGGCGTTCTGGCAATCGAGAACGGTTCGCTGACCGACCCTGCCACCGGCCTCAAATTGTCTAACCTGGTCCTTGCCAGCCGCCTGACCGGGCGTGATCTGGTTATCGACAAGCTGGCGGCGTCCGCATCGAAGGGCGGGCGGCTTTCCGCGCAGGGCCGGGTTTCCCTGGATAGCGCGCAAGGGTTTCCGGGCGAACTGAAGGTGAACGGGAGCGGGTTGCTCTACGATGACCGGGAGTCCGTGAAGGCCACCAGCGATGCGGACCTGACCATAGCCGGCCCGCTTGGGAAAGCGCCGCGCATTTCCGGGACGATCCGGATCAGCCGAGCGGACATCACCATTCCCGAGCAGATGCCACGATCGCTTACCGACTTGAATATCGAGCACGTCGGGCTTGCTGATGCGGAGCGGCGCAAACTTGGCATTGC
Organism: Hyphomicrobiaceae bacterium; assembly: GCA_047971765.1. Taxonomy (GTDB): domain Bacteria; phylum Pseudomonadota; class Alphaproteobacteria; order Rhizobiales; family Hyphomicrobiaceae. The sequence continues at coordinate 2,284 of JBKDZY010000250.1, forward strand.
CGTCAAGGAGGATTCCGAAAAGACCATCGGTGTTGCGCTCGACATCCGGGTCGTGTCTGACGGACGGATCTTCGTGCGTGGACGTGGGGTCGAGGCGGAACTTGGCGGCGATCTCAAGATCCAGGGAACGACGACGGATCTTGCTGCGGACGGCCAGTTCACGATGCGGCGCGGCAGCATGGCGCTGTTGGGGCGACGTTTCAATCTCACGCAGGGTGTCATTGCATTTCCAGGCAACCTGGAGCCGATGCTTGACCTGCAGGCGACGGCAGACGCGGATGGCACGACCATCACCATTGCGTTGACCGGGCGGGCGTCAAACCCTCAGCTCAAGTTCTCGTCGGTGCCGGACCTGCCGCAGGACGAGATTGTTGCGCTGTTGCTGTTCAATCGGTCGCTGACCAAGCTGTCGGCCGTGCAACTCGCCCAGCTGGCGACGGAAATCGACCGGCTTGGTGGGATCAGCGGCGGCTCGGGTGTGCTCGACCAAGTGCGCAGGACAATCGGTGTCGACCGGCTGGATGTGACCACGGACAAGAAGGGCAATGCTGCAGTCTCGGCCGGCAGCCATATCGGCAACAACGTCTTTGTCGGTGTGAAGCAGAATGCCGGTACGGGGGCGAGCAGCGTGATCGTCGATCTCGACATCACAAAAACAATCAAAGCCCGCGGTGAGACGGGCAGTGATGGCAACAGCAAGCTGGGGCTCGGCTTCGAGATCAATTATTGATGATCTCGAAGATCTGTCTGACTGCCATCAGTGTGCAGGACGTTCGACGCGCAGCCGGTATGTAAGGCCAATGCCGAATTCGAACTGGTTGCGTCCGTCATGTGAAATGAACGGAGCGTCGGCGGCATCATCCACCAGGCGGTTGTAGTCGAACTTGCTCAGGATCGCCCAGCGATCATCGAGCTGATGGCGTAACGTTGCTGCCACGCCTGCACCGTATAGTCCAGATGAAGCATGATGGACTTCGTAGCCGGAAGCCGCAGACATCTCTTCAGTCACGGTGAAATACTTGCGCATGAATTCCGAACCGCCGAAGCTCACGCGCGGTCCGATCTCGAATTTTGTCCTTGGGGTGATGTGCCAGATGGCATCCGCGCCAAGCCGTCCAACGACGCCGTTGTAGCCACCGAAGCCGTAACGAACGACGCCAAGAAGGCGGAGGAACGGCCAAGTGTAGCTGGCCTTGACGCCAAACTCATAGGCATCGGACACATGGCCCAGGCCCTGCAACCTCGGTTCGGAATCGGCGCTGCGCGAAGAGATGTAGTTGAACGATGGGGCGAGCGAGAAGCCGAGGTCTGTTCCCCGGATTGTCACCAGCCCCGGGATGACGAGTTCGTTCAGGTTGTAGGCCGGCAGGGCCGAGAATTCATATCGCGTCGAACCCAGCCATGTGGGCTGGGTACCGAGCCTGCCGCCCACGTCAGCGTCAAAAACAAAATTGTCAGCCGCAGAGCTACCATGGACAGCGGGAAAGCACAGCAT
>JBKDZY010000251.1:0-4782 GCA_047971765.1 Hyphomicrobiaceae bacterium
GTCGCGCGCGTCGTTGGTGGCGTGGATGACACGTTTTTCCGGTGCAATGGCCGGACTCGTAATCCGATGCGGCGTGAAGGAGCATCCGATTCCGCACACCACATCGGCTTCGCTGTGCGCCTTCAGGCCGGGGCTCGTGAAGACAATACCGCCAGTGCCGACGGCCAGGGCATGGTCCTCGGGGAAGGCGCTCTTGCCATCGCCCGATGTCATGACTGGCGCCTGCAGCAGTTCCGCCAGGGCCACGAGTTCTGCCGTGGCTTCCGCGTAGAGCACGCCCTGCCCGGCATAGAGAAGCGGCGCCTTCGCCTCGACCAGCAGCTTGGCGGCCTCGTCCACGTCACGCGGATCGGGCGCGGACCGGACCTCACGCACCTCGGTGTAGTCCGGAGCCTTGTCGAGTTCCGCCTTTACGACATCGGTGGGCACTTCGACCATCACCGGGCCCAGGCGTCCGTTTCGCAACGCATTGAAGGCGCGGCGCATGACCGGGCCGACTTGGCCTGGAGCGGTCAGCGGTTCCACCTGCTTGGTGACCGTCTGGTAGGTGTTCGTCGAGTTGAAGAACGGGTAGACGTGGGCCAGATGGCGCGGGTGGCCGAGCGGCAGGAAAAGAACCGGGCTCGAATCCGAATACGCCGAGGCAATGCCCGGAAACGCATTCTCGGCGCCCGGACCATACTGCATGGCGAACACTGCAGGCGGCCTACCGTTGGCGGTACGGGCATAGCCCGACGCCATATCGACGCCGACGCGCTCCTGGCGGCAGATGATCGGCTTGAGGCCAGCCGCAACGGCAGCTTCGATGATCGGCGTGGTGGGAAAGCAGAACAGCTCGGAAATACCTTCGCGTTTCAGGATCTGGGCAATTGCGTCCATGGCAAGCATGAGGGGGACCTTCCGGATTGGTTGGTATCGACCGGCGGTGCCAGGGAAAAACGTTGCCCTGCTGCGCCAGGAATCGGCGGCAAGTGTGCGCAGCCAATGCCGGATTTGCCAATGATCTTTTGATCCCGCGTCGGCCCGGGCGATTCAGGACGATTCCGGCAACGGCTCAGTCGATCGCGCCAACCTGGGCTGACGCGCCCAATCGCGCTACGGATGGGCGCGGTGCGGGACGATGCCCGGGCTCCGGACAGCAGAACGCCCAGATCCTGGTGGACCTGGGCGTATGGACCAAGCCGACCGCTCGGCAGAACACTCAGAACGGGATTTCGTCGTCGATCTTCTTGTCGAAGGCCTTGCCACCGCCACCGCCGGAAGACCCGCCGCCCCTGCGGCCGCCACCACCAAAATCGCCACCCTGGTCGCCGTATCCGCCACCGCTGTAGCCGCTGTCGCCACCGTAGTCGGCGCCACCTTCCGACATGCCACCACCGCGGCTATCGAGCATCGTGAGCGTGGAGTTGAAGCCCTGCAGCACGATTTCGGTCGAATAGCGGTCCTGGCCCTGCTGGTCCTGCCATTTGCGGGTCTGCAACTGCCCCTCGATATAGAGCTTGGCGCCCTTCTTCACGTACTGCTCGACCACCTTGCACAGGCCCTCGTTGAACACCACCACGCGATGCCACTCGGTGCGCTCGCGGCGCTCTCCCGAGTTGCGGTCACGCCATGTTTCGCTGGTGGCAATCCTGAGATTGGCGATCGGACGTCCGTCCTGCGTGCGGCGGATCTCGGGATCTGCCCCGAGGTTGCCAACCAGGATGACCTTGTTCACGGATCCGGCCATGGCATTGCTCCTCAATTGACTGACTGGCGCTACGTCTGTGCGAGCCCGCCCAACAGGCATCAGCGCCTGGAAACGACTCGATCTATCTGCGCCACCCTAGCCCCGAACGCGACCTTACCGTGGCCACCTGGGCAGGTTCTCCACGGGTTTCGAGTTGCACAGGCGTGAAAAATGCATGTTCTTTGTATGTTCTTTTGCCACGCCATGCAAGAGCGTCGTCCGACAGTCGGCGTGAGACGACCGGGCAGGACTTCCTGCCCCCCGCCCTTGCCCTGTCCGTTCACCCCTACCCGTGGCGATGACTGGCGTCATGGGGCCTGGCGACGCCCAGATGATCCCGCAGCGTTGGCCCGGAGTAGTCCTGCCGGAACAGTCCCCGACGCTGGAGCAGCGGCACCACCTGGTCAACGAATTCCTCAAGGCCGCGCGGCATGGAATGGAACTGCAGCATGAAGCCATCGCAGGCGCCCATCTTGAACCAACGCTCCATGGTATCGGCGACCTGCTCGGGGGTGCCCTTGATGGTCTTGCGGCCACGCTCGTAGCGGAGATAGAGCTGGCGCAGGGTCGGGTTTTCCGTGCGGATCTGCTCCATGATGCCATCGAAGAAGGCCTTGTGGAAATTGGCGGCCTTGGGCAGGCGATCGGCTGGAATGGGTTCGTCGAGCGGCAGCCCTGACAGGTCCACCTCCATATCCATGCCAAGCCGGAAGACGCCCACATCAGGGTGAAGCAGCTCCTGAAGGCTCTGGAAACGCGCCTCGGCTTCGGCCTGGGTCGAGCCCAGGACGACCGGCATACCGGCGAGAATGCGCAAGTCATCAGTGGGCCGGTTGTACCTTGCCATCCGCCCCTTGAGATCATCGTAGTCGGCGCGGGCGCTTTCCGGATTGGAGGCGCTGGCGAAAACGACTTCGGCTGTGCGCGTCGCCAGTTCACGACCTGTCGAGGACGCGCCGGCCTGCGAAATCACGGGATGGCCTTGCGGGGCGCGCTCGATGTTCAGGGCGCCATCCACCTTGAAGAACTTGCCGTGATGATGGACGGTGTGCATCCGCTCGGGGTCGAAATAGACGCCCGTCTTGCGATCGCGGATGAAGGCGTCGTCGTCCCAGGTATCCCAGAGCTTCTTCACCACATCCACGAACTCGCCCGCCCGCTCGTAACGCTCGGCATGGGGCGCGAGTTTGGCGTGACCAAAGTTGCGGGCAGCGTAGTCGTTTGCCGAGGTCACCACGTTCCAGGCCGCGCGTCCGCCGGAGATGTGGTCGAGGGAGGCAAACTGGCGGGCGACATTGTAGGGTTCGGTGAACGAGGTCGAGACCGTGCCGCCAAGGCCGATATGGCTGGTGGCGCCCGCTATCGCCGTCAACAGCGTCACCGGCTCGAAGGCGTTCATGTACATCGGGAACCGGCTCCACGCCTGGAAGTTCTCGGTGCGGGCAGCCGGGGTGTCGGCAATGAAGAACAGATCGAACTTGCCGCGTTCGGCGACGCGGGCCAGGTTGCGGTAGTGGCTGATATCCGTCGAGGCGTGGGCATTGGTTTCAGGATTGAGCCAGGAGGCTGGATGGTTGCCCGTCGCCTGATCGACCAACATGGCCAACGACATTCTTCTTGGTGCGGTCACGCCAAATCTCCGGTGATTGGGCTGGCAGGAAGGCTTTCGCCATTTCTGGCAGATTGCTCGGAACGGGACGGATTGGCAATCATCCACGTTGTGGCGGCCGGGCTGTCGGCGGTTTCGCGGGCCTTCGCCGGTCGATCCGCGTCAGTCGATCTCGCCGTTGCGCCATGCCACCTTATCGAAGGCCACATGGTCGCCGAAGAAATCAACCCGCAGCGGCAGGTCCTGGACGTCGCTCATGCGGTAGGTGGTCTCGGCGGCATCGATCAGGAGATGGGAGGGTTGTGCCTCGACCCAGTCATCGACGGTCAGCAGGGTGCTACCACGGGTGGTAACATCCCAGATATAATAGTGATGCGGGATGACGACCTTGGGCTTCAGCCGCTCGTTGATGGCGGCGATCATCTCGAAGCTCAACACATGCTGCGAGGCATCAATGGGCAGAAGCAGGATGTCCACGCGGCCGAGCGCATCCCAGACGTGATCCGGCGCGTCGTGCCGGTTGTCGCCCCAGTGCAGGATGCGCAAGCCGCCGGTCTCGACCACGATCATGCAGTTGTCCCAGGAGCGCGGATTGTTGGGCGGGCTTGTGTCGACCCCATTGAGGATACGGTGCACCGTGGCCGCATCGTAACTGCCGAAACCCGATTCGATGGCGTGCTTGTCCGGGATACCGGTGATGGTGACATCGAGAAAGCTGTAGGTGCCAATGAGGCGGTCGAGCAGGACATGGGCATCCAGGCGATCCAGCCCGTCGTGATCGAAGTGGGCATGGGTCGAGACGCCGATATCGACGGGTGTCATGGGCATGTCGCCCAGGTACCAGTCCCAGGCGCGCATGGGATGATTGCGCCAAGGGTCGATCATCACCGTCAAGCCCTTGGGGCTCGTGATCCGGAAGGCCGATGATCCGAAATAGGCAAGTTTGACTGCATCGGTCGATGCCGGCGCCCGATCCCGCGCCAAGTCCATCATCCGGTTATGGTTGGCGCTCGATCTCCAGGCGACCGAACCGGCTTGTGGATTTGGAATGCGGTCTGCTGGTTTCATGATGATCCCGTCACAGCTTGTACGTGTTGCCGGGTCACCCTAGCCGTCAATTGATCGTGCTACAAAAGCGTGGCACCGCCAATCCCCATGAATGGGAGGGGTGACAGGTTTCCAGATCCCCCTGGAACCGATTGCAATCCAACATGTGCCGACCTTACAGGGCGATCAGGCGCTCCCTAGGATAGAGCGCCTGGCGCAGTGCGTTCTACGTGCAAGGCTCTACTTGCACAAACGGGCCTGGACCTTGCAGTTGTAGCCGAGGCCACCCTTGCCGCACTTCGAGCGCAGCTTGGAAACCTTGTAGCCCGGCGCGGTGCCAACCTTGCCATTGCTTGCCATGAAGGTGGTCCAGGAGCCCCAATCGGTGGCCTGCAGG
>JBKDZY010000252.1:0-1604 GCA_047971765.1 Hyphomicrobiaceae bacterium
CAGACGCCTTCAGGGTGGCCGAGGGCTGCCAGTAATAGCGGTGGCCGCCGCCGGCCGCCGGCTTTTCAATGAGATGGGCGATGCGGATTTTCACGGGAGCCTCCGTTCAATCGTTCGCGCGCGACAGCGCGGGGGCAATGGCAGCACCGCGAATGAGGGTGCCGCTTTCGTGCACCGCGCGCGCATCGGTTGCAAGCAGGGCGAGCAGCGGCGCGAGCTGCTGGCCATCAAGCAGGAAGCCGGGGACGGCATTGCCAAGCAGGCGGGCGACCGCTTCCAGCGCGCCGACCAGATGTTCGGCGCGGACTTGTCAAAGGGGGAGGTGATGTGGCGTTTCTCACCGTGGCAGCGGCGCTTTTGTTGATCGGTCATTTCAGGCCCCCGGATGCTGCCTGTGCTGGCAGCAGGCCCTTGATTTCAGCCTTGCGCCGCAGATACTCGAGGATGGCGAATGTTTCTTCGCCCAATGGCGTGCCGGCACGCGTCTTGCGCCAGTGTTCTTGCGCCTCCTCGAAGGTGAAGTAGCGGCATCCGGCGGCTATTTTTATTCCGCCCTTTGTCGTGTCCGTCGTCAAAACATTTGGCACAACTCGCGGTGTAATTTTACGGAGTGTGGGCCTCGTCCGGTTGGTTGATATTATGCGGCGATCTTGCGGTGTTGCAAGCGCCGATATCCTCACGAGGCCGGTCTGGAAGATCCAAAACAAGAACGGAATTGATGGCAAACTGACATTCGTGACCCGAAAAGATATATGGCAGCAAAGCGCCCCATTTCAGCCATTGCGGGTTGAGAGCGGCCCCCCCGGAAGCTGACATGTCGGCTTTGTCGGTGATCGAGGCCATTCCCGCGGCGGCATGAGGCTTGCGGAAAGCCCACCATCGGTCTATATATGGACCAAATTATACCCGGACCATCGCCATGAACCTTGAAACCCGTATCAAGCCGATCAGCTACCTCAAGGCGCACAGTGCGGACCTGATCCGTGAACTGGGCGATGGTGCACCACCATTGGTCATTACCCAGAATGGCGAGGCAAAGGCGGTTTTGCAGGATGTGGGCAGCTATGAAACGACACAGGAAGCCTTGGCGCTGCTCAAATTGCTGGCGCTTGGCAGGGATGAGGTGGCGGCAGAACGAACGCAGCCCGTAAAAGGCCTGGCCGATCGTATCCGCAGCCGCTGATCCTGTGGGAAAGAGCAGAATGCAGATCCGCCTTGCGGCGGGTGCCGAGCATGACCTGGCAGGCATCTATCGCCGACGCCTGGCCCAGCGCGGCGCGGATGGCAGTGATGGAGCCGATGCCCTCCTCGACCGGCTCGTGAACGGTATCGAGGGACTGGCCGATTACTCCGGACGTGGTCCCGTGCCGCCCGAACTGGAGGCGCTGGGTATTCGCACCTATCGCCAACTGTCGCTATCGCCCTATCGCGTGATTTATCTCCCGGAAGGCACTATCGTCACTGTGCTGATCATAGCCGATAGCCGCCGCGACTTCCGTACCCTGCTTGAAGAACGCTTGCTGCGCGGCGGGTAGGCATCGCCTTTATCCATAACCGATGGTAAAACGTGCTCGTTCGTATGCCGGCTTTTCCAGTTCATCGAC
>JBKDZY010000253.1:0-15563 GCA_047971765.1 Hyphomicrobiaceae bacterium
GCACCGGCGCGCAGCTCTTTGTCGGCGCAGGCTACCGAACCGTTGACGCCATTGCCGAACAGTCACCGGAAAAGATCTGCGCCGACCTGCTCAAGTTTGCGGGCACCAATGCGGGCCAGCGCATCCTCCGTAATGGCAAGCCGCCCGACGTCGCCCGGATCAAGGCGTGGGCCGAGGCGGCCCGCACCCTGCGCGCCGCCTAGGGCGCGCCGGCACGGGACGGGTCACCATCAACGTGCCTCACTGCGCATCGTCTGCGGGGAACCCGGCCTCAGGCCAGCGTCTCCGCGGCAACGATGTTCTGCAACGGCTCGCCCTTCGCATACCGGGAGATGTTGTCGAGGAACAGCGCATCCCAGCGCCCCCCGACACCGCTTCCCGAGAACGACGTGTGACTGGTCAGCCGCACACGCGGATGCCCCCAGTACGCATCATCGGGCGGCAGAGGCTCGGTCGCGAAAACATCCAGGATGGCCGTGGCCACCTGCCCGCTGTCCAACGCTGCCAGCAATGCCTCGTCCTCGATCAATCCACCGCGCGCAACATTGACCAGGATGGTGCCCGCCTTCATGTGCGAGAAGAACTTCGCCCCCACCATGCCGCGCGTTTCCGACGTCAACGGACACGCCACCACCACCACATCCGCCTGCCCCACATGCCGATAGAGATCGCCAGCAGTCGCATAGGCGTCCGCGACACCATCTCCCCCCATCGACCGCCGCACAACCGTCACCCGCGCATCGAATGCCTTCACCCGCCTGGTGATCGCCCGCCCGATCGGGCCATAGCCGAGCACCAGCCAGTGCGTTTCCGAAATCTCGCGGAACGGCGTGAGTTTCCATTCGCGACGGGCCTGCATCGCGCGCTGCTCCTCGATAGGTTGCAGAACCGACATCACCTGCCCGAGCGTGTACTCGGCAATCGCTATTCCCTGGGCACTGCTGTTGGCAACGCGCGTACCCTTGTCCACCATCCGCTTGTAGAAGGGATGATCGAGCCCGGCGTTGAACGTTTGCAGCACGTCCACTGACTTGAGGCGCTCCATCAACGCGAAAGCATCACCGATGATGCCATCGCGGCTGATGTCGGTGGAAAGCCACACGTAATCGAACGATGCACTCTCGGGGCTGACAGCTTCGCCGCCCGTCAGGATGGTGCAGTCCCGATCGAAGGTCGAAAGGACAACATCCAGCCCAAGCGCCCCAAGGCGTTCGCCGATGCGTTCAAGACCCTTGTCATACATCAATAGTGAGATTGTCATCTGAGCCGCTTCTCGAGTTCAGGTGGCCGCCATCAGCATGGCCAAATCCAGCGTCTCATCATGCCGGCTTTACCACAAGGCTCAAGCCAGGACTTGCAGTCCGGGGCGCAGCACGGCACCATTTGCCCAACCCCAGACCAGACTCCGCAGGAATATTTTCAATGCAGATCGTCACCCCACGCGCAGAAGCTGCCGCGCGCAGCCGCGAAATCCAGGTCCATGGCCGAACCTACGTCATCGACGAATATGTCGGCTCCGCTCCCAAACGCGGCCACTACGTCGAGGGCAACGAGGCCAACGACGACGGCAGGCCACAGGCCTTCCTCGTCCACCAGCCGGCCAACGCCATCACGCCGGCCCATTTCCACGAACCCAACCAGTTCCAGGTTTTCGTGGGCGGCTCGGGCCGCATGGGGGCTGCACCGGCGAGACCATTGACGGTCCAGTATGCGAACGGGCACACGCCCTATGGCCCGATCGTGGCCAGCGACGACGGCGTGAAGTATTTCACGTTGCGCCAGCACTGGGACCCGGGCGCCAAGTATCTGCCGGCCTCGAAGCACCTGCTGCGCAAGGGCAACCAGCGCACCCGCATCAAGGGCAACATCGATGTTCTCGACGAAGCCCAGCGCAAGGCCCTGCGCGAGGCGTCTTCGCGCACCATTTTCGAGCCCGAGACGGACGGCCTCGCCGCCTGGATCTGGCATGTGCCGCCAGGCGCGAAAGTCACGATGCCGGCACCGGGTGAGGGTGGTGGTCAGTATCTGCTGGTAGCTGGAGGCTCCATGCTGTCCGGCGACGGCGCCACGCTCGACCATCTCTCGACCGTGTTCGTCACACCCGACGAACAGGCCTTTACGGCCGAAGCCGGCGCGGACGGCCTCGAGTTGCTTGTCCTTCAGTACCCGCGCACCGGCGAAGCGTTGTCGGGCGGCCCCAGCCGGGCATGACCCCTACCCTGCATTGCAACGGGACGCGACGGCCCGCGACAGGAGGAACGGGACGAGCCTGATCCGGATCAGGAGTGCTCGTCCCGGAACGGCCGGGACAACAGGGCGTCGATGGCCGTGTCCACGTCCAGCGCCCCGGTCACGATGGCATCCACCGCCGAGGCAATCGGCATCTCGACGCCCTGCTCGCCGGCCAGCTTGACGACCGCCGCCGCCGTGAAGACGCCCTCGGACACCGACCGACGCCCACCCAGCACATCGGCGAGTTTCTGTCCCTGCCCCAGCGCACGGCCAAGGCTCATGTTGCGCGATTGCGGACTGCCACAGGTCAGAATCAGGTCGCCAAGCCCCGAAAGACCAGCGAGCGTCTCCGGACGTGCCCCGAGCTTCAGCCCCAGGCGGCGCATCTCGGCAAATCCGCGCGTCACCAGCGCCGCATGGGCACTGGCCCCAAGATCCTTGCCGTCGACGATACCGGCCGCGATGGCGAGCACATTCTTCAACGCGCCACCGAACTGCACGGCCGTCACGTCAGCCGACCAGTAGAGCCGGAAATTCCGATATCCGATCGCCTCTGCCAGTTCGCGGCCAAGTTCGCTGTCTTCCGAGGCAAGCGACAGCGCAGCCGGAAGCCCGCGCGCCACGTCGGCAGCGAAGCTCGGACCCGACAGCACCGCACGCCGCGCCTGTGGCAGCACTTCGCCAAGCACATCGCCCATCAGCTTGCCGGTCGCCTGCTCCAGCCCCTTGGCGCAGATCACGACGGGGGTATTCGGCACCAGCAGCGGAGCAAGGGCGGCGCCAACAGTCCTGACATGCTGGGCGGGCGGCACCAGCAGGATGGCTTGGCATTCGGCGATCTCGGCCAGATCGTTGGTCGCCGTCAGGCCGGGTTCCAGCACCACCCCGGGCAGGAAGATGGAATTGCGCCGCGAGCTGTTGATCTCATCGGCCACTTCCGCCTCGCGGGCCCAAAGCACCACGTCCCGCCCGGCGAGACGGGCCGTCTGCGCCAGGGCTGTTCCCCACGCGCCGGCCCCGATAACCCCGATCCGCTCAATACTGGCCATGCCCCAACCTTTCCTGACTGTCCCATCCCATTTACGCCGAACCACCGCAGCATCCAGCCGGATTGCAGTGCCAATCGGACTTCCATCCGGCCTCGCCCGGTTCTAGTGTGGCGGTTCTGAAGTTCGCTCCATCATATCGGCGGACGTTGCAAGCGAACTTCAGAACATGACGCCACACTAAGCCAATGATATCGCTAGTGTCCTTATCGACCACGAAGTTCGTACGAATGTGCAGTTTGAACTGGCGAACTTCGCGGTCGGGACACTAGCATGTCCGCACACACCTGAACCAATCAACGGAGCGACCCGACCATGGCCAACATCAACGCCGGCACGTTTACGACCCGGCCCGAGATCGAAGGCACATTCGGCGTCGTGACGTCCACCCACTGGATCGGAACCGCCGTCGGCATGTCGATCCTCGAGCGCGGCGGCAACGCCTTCGATGCCGGTATCGCCACCGCCTTTGCCTTGCAGGTGGTTGAACCACACTTGTGCGGCCCCGGCGGCGACGTTCCCGTCATGGTCTACGATCAGCGCAAAGGCAAGCCCGAGGTGATCTGTGGCCAGGGCCCTGCACCTGCCGGCGCCACCATTGCACACTACCGGGACCATCTGGGTCTCGACATCATTCCCGGAACCGGCCTGCTCGCACCCTGCATTCCCGGCACCTTCGAGACCTACATGCTGATCCTGCGCGACTATGGCACCATGCGCCTGCGCGATGTCCTGGAGCAGGCGATCGGTTACGCCCTGAACGGCCATCCCATCGTCGAGCGCGCCTGCGGCACCATCGCCACCGTCCGCGACATGTTCCGCGAGCACTGGCCGACATCTGCCGCGGTCTACCTGCCCGGCGGTGACGTGCCGGCCCCCGGAACCCTGTTCCGGAACGAGCAGCATGCCCGCACCTACCTCCGCATCCTGGAAGAGGCCGAAGCCGGCGGCGGCACCCGCGAGGCCGAGATCGAACGGGCGCGACAGGCCTGGAGCCACGGTTTCGTCGCCGAAGCGATTGATGAGTTCTGCCGCAACAACGAGGTGATGGATGTCTCCGGCCGCCCCCATCGCGGCGTGCTGACAGGCGCCGACATCGCCGGTTGGCAGCCGACGGTCGAAGACCCGGTATCCCTGGACTACGGGCGTTATACCGTTCTGAAACCCGGCCCCTGGACCCAGGGCCCGGCACTGCTGCAGACGCTCGCCATCCTCAAAGGCTACGAACTCGAGCGCCTTTCCCCCACCGATCCGGATTTCATCCACCTGTGGATCGAGGCAGCGAAGCTCGCCTACGCCGACCGCGAAGCCTTCTACGGCGATCCCAACTTCGCCGACGTGCCGATGGAGACACTGCTTTCCGAGCGCTACAACAACGACCGGCGCCGCATGATCGGAAGCCGCGCCAACATGGAGCAGCGGCCGGGCCAGATTGAAGGCTTTGGCGGCAAGGTCATCCTGAAGAGCGTGTCAGACAAGCGCACCGCGGTTTCAGCAGCAGGCGCAGGCGAACCGACCGTCGGGGAAATCCACACCGGCCACGGCGCCGACGACACCCGCCGCGATGGCCTCGTCAGGGGCGACACGGTCCACATCGACATTATCGACCGGCACGGCAACATGTTCACCGCGACCCCTTCGGGCGGTTGGCTGCAGTCGTCTCCGGTCATTCCTGCACTCGGCTGGCCGTTGGGGTCGCGTGCCCAGATGTTCTGGCTGGACGAATCGCATCCAGGCGCCTTGATGCCCGGCAAGCGTCCCCGCTCGACCTTGTCCGTCGGCATGGCCCTGCGCGATGGCTCCCCCTACATGATCTGGGGCACGCCGGGCGGCGACCAGCAGGACCAGTGGTCGAGCCAGATGTTCCTGCGACATGTTCACTTCGGCATGAACCTGCAGGAGGCGATTGACGCCCCCGCCTGGCATATCGAGCACTTCCCCGCCTCGTTCTGGCCACGCGCGGCGCGGCCCGGCGTGGTCGTCGCGGAAGGTCGTCTGCCACAGGCAACACTGGAGGAGCTGCGCCGGCGCGGCCATAAGCTCGAAGTCGGACCCGACTGGTCTGAAGGCCGATTGACAGCGGCCACCCAGGACGGCGTGCGCCGGCGTGCGGCGGCCAATCCGCGCGGCATGCAGGGCTACGCCGCCGGCCGGTAGCTCAGCCAGGGAAGACCGCCTCGGCCTCGTCGTGGTCCTCTCCGCCGGCCAGACGCAACCTCCAAGTCCTTTGTGGAGCGCTCGTTTTTCGGCCTCCACCATCAGGCAGGTGGAGCATCCCGCTGTGCGGCCCCCGTGACCGGCCGTCGCAAGGGATCGCCCCCATGCACAGCCCACTCAACACACAGTTGGCCACCCCTTCATGTTCGGTTAACATTGGACTGGATAGAGCGGACTTGCCTACCCGCCATAATTCCTGCGTGTTGGAACCATAAAGGCGGCAAACACACTTCGGCCGTCGGGGAACCAAAATCATGAATCAAAAGAGCACAATCGCTCTCGTCGACGACGAGCGGAACATCCTTGCCTCTCTGCGCATTGCGCTCGAGGCAGAGGGGTTCAAGGTCCGCACGTATGGCGACGGAGCATCGGCGCTTGAAGCGTTGACCGACGAACCGGCTGATCTTGGCATTTTCGATATCAAGATGCCCAAGATGGATGGCATGGAGCTTCTACGTCGGATGCGCCAGCAATCCGACATGCCCGTCATCTTCCTGACCTCGAAGGACGAGGAAATCGACGAGCTGTTCGGCCTCAAGATGGGCGCCGACGACTATATTGCCAAACCATTTTCCCACCGCCTCATCGTGGAGCGCGTCAAGGCCGTTCTCCGCCGTTTCAGCCCGCGCGACGCACAATCCGCGCAGCAGGAAACCGCCCGCATCATCGAGCGTGGCCAACTCAAGCTCGACCCCGAACGCCACACCTGCCACTGGGACGGCAAGCCGGTGACCCTGACCGTCACGGAATTCCTGATCCTCCAGGCGCTGGCGCAACGTCCCGGCGTCGTCAAGACCCGCGACTCGCTGATGGATGCCGCCTACGACGACCAGGTCTACGTCGACGACCGCACCATCGACAGCCACATCAAGAGATTGCGCAAGAAATTCAAAGCGGTAGATGACGATTTCGATGTCATCGAGACCCTTTACGGCGTCGGCTACAGGTTCAAGGAAAGCTGATAGGCAGTTCCGGGGCGTCGATGGCACTCGAGTGGCAAACGATCGAGCCGGGGGATCAACGCTCCCGGCTCGGCAGATTGAGGGAACGGGTAAACCGTCTGTTCCAGCCGCTCTCTGGTGGCTATCTCTGGCTGCGCAAGCAGTTCAAGGCGACCCCCATTGGCCGCTTTTTCGGCCAATCGCTCGCCCGCCGCATCTTCTTCTCCAATGTCCTGGGGCTGCTCGTACTCCTGTTCGGCATCTTCTGGGTGTCCCAGCAGCATGCCCTGTTGATCACAGCCAAGCGCGAGAACCTCCAGATCCAGGGCGAAATCATCGCCGCCGCCATTGGCGCCAGCGCCCGGGTCCACACCAACGACATCACATTCGATCCCAATCGCCTGAATGATGTCGGCCCCGCCAGCATCGTTCAGCGCACGGACGCCTTCGCGGCCCTGGATGGCCTTGAACTCTCGTTGCGCCCCGAAGAGGTCGGCCCCGTCCTGCGGCGGTTGATCGAACCGGTGCAGATGAGTACGCGCGCCAGGATCTACGACAGGGGCGGCGCCCTGATTGTCGATACCAACCGGGCCAGCATGGGTGATTTCGGCTCGTCTCCGGGGGACGACCGCTCCTCGGGAAAACCCAAGGTCAAGACCCTGTGGACCCGCATCCTCTCCGTTTTCGACGGGACCGACCTGCCACTCTACTATGAAATCGGCACCGCCAACGGCACCTATTATCGCGAGGTCCGCCAGGCCCTGAAGGGCGAGCGGCCGCCGCCCATGCTGCTCCTGAGCCAGGACCATCACCAGATTGTCTCGCTGGCAATTCCCATCCAGAGACGCAAGCGGACGCTCGGCGTGCTGCTCATCTCGACCAAGCCCGGCGAGATCGAGCGCATCCTGGCACGTGAGCGCTGGATCTTCCTGTCGGTGGCCAGCATGGCGCTGTTAACGACGCTGGCAGCCTCCATGCAGCTCACCCGCTCCATCGCCGAACCTGTTCGTCACCTGGCCGCCACGGCCATGCAGGTGAGCAAGAGCATTTCCGCGCGCACCCAGTTGCCGGACTTCTCCGACCGCCGCGATGAGGTCGGCCATATGGCCCGCGCCTTTCGCGAAATGACGTCTGCGCTCTACCGCCGCATCGAGGCCAGCGAGAAGTTTGCAGCCGACGTCGCCCACGAACTCAAGAACCCCCTTGCCGCGGCCCGCTCGACGGCAGAGTCCATGAGTTTCGCCAAGACCGACGAGCAGCGCCAGATGCTGGCCGAGCAGATCCAGAGCGAGCTCAAGCGCCTCAACCGCCTGATTACCGACGTGTCCAACGCCTCCCGCCTGGACGCCGAGCTGGCCCGGCAGGAAACGGAAGTCCTGGACCTCAGCCAGACGCTGAAGGGCCTCATCGACGTCCTTGGCGACATCCATGGTTCACGAGGCAAGACGATCCGCTTCGAAGTCATGCCCGATAGGTCCGGCGATACATCCCTGCTGGTCATGGGGCACGAAGGCAGGCTCGGCCAGGTCGTCACCAATCTGGTCGACAATGCTGCGTCGTTCTCGCCCCAGGGTGGCATCGTCACCGTCCACGGCCGGCGGGTCGACAACGAGATCGAGATCTCTGTGGAGGATCAGGGTCCGGGAATTCCAGCCAACAAGCTCGACGCCATCTTCGGACGCTTCTATTCCGACCGGCCCGAAAGCGACAGCACCATTGGCAAGAATTCGGGTCTCGGCCTCAGCATCTCGCGCGAGATCATCAACGCCCACGGTGGGCACATCTGGGCCGAAAACCGGGTCGAAGCCGCAAACGGGGAAACCGCCGATGCCAATGCGGAGGCACGTGTGATCGGCGCCCGCTTTGCCTTCAGGCTGCCGGCGGCCATTCCGAGCACTGCCGCACGCCCGGCCAGGCGTCCCGCCAATGCCTGACGCACCCACGCCCAGATCCGGGAACACCCTCAATATCCACGCAACCTGCGTCGCGATCGACGGCGCCGCCGCGCTGATCATCGGCCCTTCGGGAAGCGGCAAATCGGACCTTGCACTGCGATGTGTGAGCCAGCCATTCCACCTGCTGGGACAAACGGTCACCCTCTCTCTGGTGGCAGACGACCGTGTTGACCTCACGCGCGAGAGTGACACCCTGATCGCACGTCCCCCGCCCAGCCTGGCTGGATTGATCGAGGTTCGCGGCATCGGCATCACCACCTTGTGTTACCGCGCACAGGCACCAGTCAGATTGGTTGTAGACATCTCGCCCGATCGCGCCCTGGCACGGCTCCCCGATCCGCAGCCGGTCCAGGATTTCCTCGGGATCACGTTGCCGGTCCTGGTCGTGCGCCCGTTCGAGGCCTCCGCGCCCGCCAAGCTGATCCTGGCGCTGCAGGTCGCTGCGCGATCCACATCCTGACATATCAGGGAAAGTTGCCATCCAATCCGCCCGGGTGCTTTCAATGCTTCCCACACTGGAGTATGCAGTCGCGCGTGGCCAACGAGCCGCACTGAAGAAATGGCGCTGCTGGCTTATAGACGCGGACGCACTATTTGCCCTAGCCTCGCAGAGCGATTCGTTTAAGAGGGTCAGCGCGCGGGGAACTGACACGGCATCCAGTGCAATGGCATGGCTTGCCAGTCGAATTGGTTGGAGTACCTTTTCCGTGAAACAGACCTGGGGACCGACAGATCGAAGGGCCTTATGATGATCGGAATAGTGATCATCACACACGGCGGGCTTGCCGTTGAGTTCCGGGCTGCCCTGGAGCATATCGTCGGCCCTCAGTCCGGCCTGGAAACACTCTCCATCGGCCCAGACGATGACATCGAGACGCGCCGGGCAGACCTGATTGCCTGCGTTCATCGGGCCGACACCGGCAAGGGCGTCATCATCCTGACCGACATGTTCGGCGGCACGCCATCCAATCTCGCCATATCCGTGATGGACGAAACCGGTGCGGAAGTGCTTGCAGGCGTCAATCTTCCCATGCTCGTTCGCCTCGCCAGCGCCCGCAAGGACAAGTCGCTGGTGGATGCGGCCGATATGGCCAAGGAAGCCTGACGAAAATATATCTCCGTTGCTAGTCAGGTTCTTTCAGGCGACAATTGAAAGCTTGTTGCACCGCCAGGATACAAATGTCCGCCGCACAAAACCGAGTTGAACTCATCATTCCGAACAAGAAGGGCCTCCATGCGCGCGCATCGGCCAAGTTCGTGAAATGCGCCGAAATGTTCGAGAGCGAAATCAACGTGACGCGCGAAGGCCAGACCGTTGGTGGAACATCCATCATGGGACTGATGATGCTCGCGGCAGGCCAGGGCTCGATGATCGTGATCGAGGCTGAAGGCGCAGATGCGGCCGCTGCCTTGGCCGCCCTGAAAGACCTCGTGGAAGACAAGTTCGGCGAAGACTGCTGACATCGACAAATCACGACCGCACAGCAACATCTCCATTCACGTGTAGCTGGGCACCTACTGCGTCAGCCTCAACCGCGCCAGTTCCAGCGCGATATCCCTGAAAGCCGCGCGCAGTGCGGTGCCGTCGGCGGCATCGTAGAACTTGCTCTGGTCGCTCGCGCAATCCATCAGCACATCCCGGGCGCGGCCACCGTCCGGAAGCTCGAACCCCACCGTGAACACGATGATGCCCTTCTCCTTCATCCCGCGGCAGGTGTTCTTGGCAAAGGCATTGACGCTGGCCGAGTTCCATTTCTCGCCACGATGGTAATTGTATTCACCATCTGTCATGAGCACCGCGATCTTCTGCGTCCTGGTCGAGGTGTAGGAAGCAGGTGCGCTCTCTCCCGGCCAGATGCCACTCCAGTTGGGCGATAACAGGTACCAGGTCATCTGCGTGCCAAGTGCGCCAGCCGTGCTGCCGCCAGCCGTCATGGAATTGACCCGCGCCTTGAGCGCCTCCTTGTCGCTGGTCAGCGGCATGATTTCCGCAGTCGGACGGGCACAGGTGCCAGTGTCACTTTGATACTGGTCGTCAACGCTGGCCGTTGCCCTGCCGTCGTAGGGGCTCATCTCGAAGTTCTTGGCGTCGGGTGGATCATCCTTGAACTGGGCAACACCCCAACGGTCAGTTACACACTGGATCAGATGGCCTGTCGCCGTTGCGGTCTTACTGTTCTTGCCTTTGCCAGTCTTTGACGTGAGATCGCGCGTCAGCGGCAGCCCCGTCATCGCTCCGGCATACTTTCCAACGTTGATACGATCCGCGAACGGCGCCAGCGCAACCCGAGACGAATACTGCGATTGGTCGTCCCACACCAGGATGTCGATCAGATCATTGGCCGCATCCTTCAGGTCGGTCAGCTTCTGCCCCGTCATCGAGCTGGTAACATCGAGCATCAGGGCCACCTCGAGATCGGTCGGGGCATTGCTGCCGATGCCGACAATGGCCTGCGCGGATGCCGACACGGCGTAGCTGTATCCTTCCGACGGCGACCGGAACAACCGACTGCCGATCGCACCGGCCGCCGACAGGAACGGCGCTGCGATATGTCCAGCCCCATCGAGGACGAGCTTGTTCTTTGCGGCATCCGACGAAAACATCGCAGTTGAGTCATTCAGCATCCGCGGCTGGTTGCTGTTGAAATAGTTTTGCGCCGTCTGTTCGGCGGCCCCCATGTCATGGGTCGTCTCCCATACACGGGCCGCCGCCAGCACGGACGCATCCACGGAATGCTGAAGCTGCTGGCGCGCAAGCGATGCCCGCCCATAATCCACCGCTCCCCCGACAAGCGACAGGATGACCAGTGAACTCAACGCGAACATGATGGCGACAGACCCGCGGTCCTCCCGCACGAACCGAAGAAAAAGGTGCGACAGGCGTGGAACACCAGGCCTCACCTCCGGCATGAACTTCCCCCCTGCAAAGGGGATCATCAAGGATCGAGGATGAGCGCCCATGGCAACCTCCGGTAAATTTTTGCGGGACGCTACTTCGGAGTTCCTTCAGATCCGGAAATCGCCGCGAGTCAGTTTCAGTAATTTCCGCGTAAAATTCCGATTGAAATAGAAGCACGTCGCCCACCCCGGAAATACGAGACAGGGGACGGCCGGAAATGCCGGAACCGCGCGCGGGATAGAGCCTCGTCCAGGATGAAAACAAATGTGCGCTGCGCGAAAACGCCGCGCAAACCTCCCTGCGGGTCACGTTCATCACATGAAAAATCGGGCGGGCTCCCTGAATGGAACCCGCCCGCTATGCCCCCGTGGTGGTGGCCGAGGCTTACTGGGTGAGCCTGAGCTTGGCCAGTTGCAGGGCGATATCCCTGAACGCGGCCCGGAGTGCGACACCATCCGACGCCTCGTAGAACTTGGTCGAATCCGAGGCGCAATCCATCAGCACATCACGGGACTGCCCACGGGCCGGAAGCTGGAAACCGATCGTATAGACCGTGATGCCCTCATCCTTCATGCCCCGGCAGGTGTTCTTGGCAAAGGCGCCGACACTGGACGAATTCCAGTTTTGACCACGGTGGAAGTTGTATTCACCGTCCGTCATCAGCACCGCAATCTTCTGGGTCTTCGCGGTTCCGTAGGCGACCGGCTTGCTCTGTGACGGCCACACGTTGCCCCAGTTCGGCGACAACAGGTACCACGCCATCTGCGTGCCGAGCGCACCCGCCGTCATGCCGCCTGCCGTCATCGAGTCGATCCGGTCCTTCAGGGCCTGCTTGTCGTTGGTCAGCGGCATGATTTCCGCGGTCGGACGAGCGCAGTTGCCATTGTTGGCCTGGTACTGGTCGGCTTCCGATGCATTCGGCCGCCCGTCATAGGGGCTCATTTCGTAGTTCTTCCGGTCAGGCGCATCGTCCTTGAACTGCGCAACACCCCAGCGATCGGTCACGCACTGTTTCAGATACTCGGTCGACGTGGTGGTGACCTGTTTTTTCCCTTTCCCTGTCGTCGTCGAAACAGTCCGTGTCGCCGGCAGGCCGGTCATCGCAGACGCATACTGCCCGACGTTGATCCGGTCCGCGAACGGCGCAAGCGCAACCCGCGCCGAATATTCCGACTGGTCATCCCACACCAGGATGTCGACCAGATCCTTGGCTGAGTCCTTCAGATCCTGGATCTTCTGCCCCCCCATAGACCCGGTAACATCGAGCATCAAGGACACTTCCAGATTGGTCTCGGCATTGCCGCCGACAGCCAGGGTCGCCTGCGACGCAGCCTCGACCGTATAGACGTATTTTCCCGCGGGCTTGCCACTCATCGTGTTGCCGATCGACTTGGCCGCCGACAGGAACGGCGCAACCAGATCGCCTGTGGCATCCAGCGTGATCTTGTTGTTGGCCGAATCCGAATGGAAGGTCATGGTCGAGGATTCGAGCCAACGCGGGCGGTTGTTGTTGTAGTAGTTTTCCGCCGCCGTTTGCGCCGCATGCATATCGCCAGAAACCTGCCACACGCGTGCCGACGCCAGTGCAGCCGCATCCAGCGTATTCTGCATCTGCGCCCGCGCTGTGGTCGCCCGGCCATAATCGACCGCACCGCCAACCAGCGACGTGATGATAAAGGCGCTGAGAGCGAAGATGATGGCGACCGAGCCATTCTCGTCGCGATTGAAATTAGCGGCTCCGTTCTTCAGGCGCCTTGCACGTTCCGGAAAAGAAAAAGCACTTTCCCTATACGAGGCCGCCGAAGCTACCTTCTCACGATATGTCGACACCACACACCTCCACAACAAAACGATTGCGGCCAGTATTATGGTGCAATGTCTTTCATCGTCTTAATATGTATTGGTATTTTCATATTTATTATACGGACCCAACTTGAATAAAATTTTATCCGTTTTCCCCGACAGGTTTCATTCTCCGAAAAACCTGTCCCGTTCCATGACAGGAACCGCCCCTCGAGCTGCGTCAGCAGTGTGCAGGCCCTTCGAACGACCTCCAGATGCAGACATAAGGATTTCTTTATGTCCAACTTGCAACGCCTCGCGAGGATCGCTATAGACGGGGCATCCGCACGCCGTTGCGGATCAGGAAACGGCAACTCGCACCTTTGGGCGATCAAGACGCGCGGGACCGAGACGCAGGAGCGACGAATCCGGCAGCTCTCCGCCATTCGCGCCGCCGTACAGGGACATCAACGAGGACAACGAAACGCATGACCTCCACCAACGACTACATCGTGAAGGACATCAACCTCGCAGAGTGGGGACGCAAGGAAATCTCGCTCGCGGAAACCGAGATGCCGGGCCTCATGGCGACCCGCGAGGAATACGGCCCGAAGCAGCCGCTGAAAGGGGCCCGGATCGCCGGTTCCCTGCACATGACCATCCAGACAGCGGTTCTGATCGAGACGCTGGCCGCCCTCGGCGCTGATATCCGGTGGGTCTCCTGCAACATCTACTCGACCCAGGATCACGCGGCCGCCGCCATCGCCAAGGCCGGCATTCCCGTTTTTGCCTGGAAGGGCGAGAGCCTGAAGGACTACTGGGACTACACGCGCAAGTTGTTCGAGTGGAATGACGGCGGTATGCCCAACATGATCCTCGACGACGGTGGCGACGCGACCATGTTCGTGCACCTGGGCGTGCGGGCCGAGAACGGCGACACGGCATTTCTGGACAAGCCGGGCTCCGAAGAGGAAGAGGTCTTCTTCGCACTCCTGAAGAAGACCCTTGCCGAAAAGCCGAAAGGCTGGTTCGGCGAGATCGCCAAGTCGATCCGCGGCGTTTCCGAGGAGACCACGACGGGCGTCCACCGCCTCTACGAAATGCAGAACAAGGGCACGTTGCTGTTCCCGGCCATCAACGTCAACGACAGCGTCACCAAGTCGAAGTTCGACAATCTCTACGGCTGCCGCGAAAGCCTGGTCGACGGCATTCGCCGCGGCACCGACGTAATGATGTCCGGCAAGGTCGCCATGGTCGCCGGCTATGGTGACGTGGGCAAGGGCTCGGCCGCGTCCCTCCGCCAGGCCGGCTGCCGCGTCATGGTCTCCGAGATCGACCCGATCTGCGCCCTCCAGGCCGCCATGGAGGGCTACGAGGTGGTCACCATGGAAGAGGCCCTGCCGCGCGCCGACATCTATGTCACCGCTACCGGCAACAAGGACATCATCACGGCCGACCACATGCGCAACATGAAAGACCGCGCGATCGTGTGCAACATCGGCCACTTCGACAACGAGATCCAGGTTGCAGGCCTCAAGAACTTCAAGTGGACCAATATCAAGGACCAGGTCGACGAAATCGAGTTTCCCGGCGGCAACCGGATCATTCTTCTGTCACAGGGCCGACTCGTGAACCTCGGCAATGCGATGGGCCATCCGTCATTCGTGATGTCAGCATCGTTCACGAACCAGACGCTGGCCCAGATCGAACTGTTTGCGAACCAGGGCAAGTACGAGAAGAAGGTCTACGTGCTGCCGAAGCATCTCGATGAGAAGGTCGCCATGCTGCATCTGGCCAAGGTGGGTGCCAACCTGACCAAGCTGAGCAGCGAACAGGCCGAATATATCGGCGTCAAACCCCAGGGTCCCTACAAGCCGGAGCACTATCGCTACTGAGCCCGGGGGTACAGGACACGGACGCAAATGTTGCGGCGGCCCGCAAGGCGCCTCGAGCCGGTCTCAATGACTGACTTGGAGGTGGCCCGGCGGGCCGCTCGCCTTGAGGCCATTCGACGACGCGAACGCGACACCTTTGCAACAGCGATGGTAAAGTCACGGACTGGCGGTCCTCAGGACTGGCCACAGCGCCGCGGGTCGGCAATAAGGTTAACCATTAGTTAACGATTCGGAGCCTTCCAGGTCGGCTTCGACGTCACGAACGCGCTTCTCGTCCCGCTTGAGCATTCTGGGCTGTCGACCGACCCAAAGTGGTATCGGATGCAACCAGAGAGAGAAACAGCAAGCGGGCAACGCACGCGCAGCATCAATGCGCGCGCTGAACTCATGCTGCTGCTCGTCGCCAGCATCGCCTGCACCATTGTTCTCACTTCTTCCATCGCCGAGCGCGGCGTGGCCTTCACCGAACCGATGCAGTTTGCACATCTGGTGGCGTTGACGGTGGCCATCGGCGCCATGGCCGTTGGCCTGGGCCTGCTGTGGCGCTCCACCCGGGCGGCCAAGCGCCGGCTCCAGCGCCGCGATGCCGAAACCGC
>JBKDZY010000254.1:0-1974 GCA_047971765.1 Hyphomicrobiaceae bacterium
CGTTGGGGCCGAGAATGCCGATCTTGGCATCGGGGTAGAAGGAAAGATGGACGTTTTCCAGCACCTTCTTCGCCCCGAAGGACTTGTTGAGGCCGGACATGTGATAGATGAACTGGCGAGCCACGCGCGCGTTTCCTGTTTTCAGGTGATCGGAGATTGCGCGCTATGTAGGCGAAGGCGGGCGAAAGGGCAATGAGGAGTCGTGAACTGCCCATGGCCATCGCATTCGGATTTTCCACAAGGTTAGGGGTGGGGGGGCAAACTTGGGGAATCCAACGCCATAGTCCTGCAACTTGATCTTTAGCCGTTTTCCTGTACAAGCCGCCTCCTTGAATTCTGGATCAGGGAGCGTGTTGATGACCTTCATCTCGACCATCCGCCCCGCAGGGGCGCAGGCCTAACAACCCGTATCGGCGCGTTGGCTTCAGCGTGCGTCTGCGTGACGCGCGAACAGCGCTTGATGCCGAAAAGTTGCAGACTTTTCGGGCGACATCATGCGCATTCAGGTAATCCCCATATCCAGAGAACTCCCATGGGCAATTTTCCCGGAGAACGCGAAAGCGCCTCCACCCCTGCGCCGATCCGCGCATTCTATTCCGACCACGCCTGGATCGAAGGCGCGGCCATTCAGCAGGCGCAACACGTGGCGGGCCTTCCCGGCATGTCTGCACTTGCGCTGTTCCCGGATCTGCATCCGGGCAAATATGGACCGACCGGCATGGCGGCCCTGTCAGACCGGCTCTACCCGCAACTGATCGGCAACGATATCGGCTGCGGCATGGCGCTGTTTTGCCTTGACCTTGCCCCGCGCAAGCTGCGCATCGACAAGGCAGAGGATCGGCTGCGTTCCATGATGGAGCACAAGCCGTTTGACCCCAGCGAGGAACTGGAGGCTGTCGGCCTGCCGCCAGACCTCTGGCC
This sequence comes from Hyphomicrobiaceae bacterium, assembly GCA_047971765.1. Classification (GTDB taxonomy): domain Bacteria; phylum Pseudomonadota; class Alphaproteobacteria; order Rhizobiales; family Hyphomicrobiaceae. The sequence goes on from JBKDZY010000254.1 coordinate 922, forward strand.
GCTCTCGCTCGGCGATATCGGCGGCGGCAACCATTTCTGCGAGTTGCAGACAATTGGCACGCTGTTTGGCGAGCCAGCAATCGAACGCGACAAGCTCTATCTGCTGGTGCATTCCGGCTCGCGCGGGCTGGGCACGGAGGTATTTGAGCGTGTGCAGAAATCCGGTTCGCTGAATGAAGGGCTTGATCCTGACAGCGAGGCAGGGCGCGACTGGCTGCTTCGTCACGATGCAGCGGTGGGCTGGGCTGCGCTGAACCGCAAGCTGATCGCTGCACGCGCAGCCGCAGCACTTGGCGCAGAGGCTGAACTCGTCACCGATGTCCCGCACAATCGCGTGCGTGCAACATCGACCGGCTTCGTCCATCACAAGGGCGCAGCTGACGTTTCTGCTGGTGGGCTGGCTCCAGTTGCCGGATCGCGAGCCAGCGCCAGCTACATTGTCAGTGCCCTGCCCGGTGTGGGCGACGCGCTCGGCGCAATCTCGCACGGTGCCGGGCGCAAATATGACCGCGCCACCATGCACGGTCGCGTTGGCCGCACCCGCAGCGAGCGCGAAGCTCTGCTGCGCAACGAGTGGGGCGGCAAGCTGATCTGCGACGACCGTAATCTGGTGATCGAAGAGGCAGCTCATGCCTACAAGGATGCCGGAAAGGTGGTTGCCGATCTGGCAGGCTTCGGCCTTGTGGCAGCAGTCGCAGAAATGCGTCCGCTCGTCACCTACAAGAAGGCAAATACCCCCGAGCCTGAGACGCCAAAGGTCGAGCATTGGCGCAAGACCCGTTCGCGGGAGGCGCGCTATGGCCGTTGATCTGCTCATCACCTCGGGCAATGGTCCGGTCGAATGCCGCATCGCGGTTGTCGCCTTGCTGCGCGAAATCGAGACCGAGGCGCGTCGGCAAGGCGTCACAATCGAAGCCACGCGCGGGCCGGAGCCAGACCGTCACGGGCCGAAATCGGCTGTCGTCACGCTGGACGGCGAAAATGAAGACGCGATTGCCCGCGCCTTCACCGGCACGATCCGCTTCGTGTTCAAAAGCCCGGTGCGGACTGGCC
>JBKDZY010000255.1:0-5817 GCA_047971765.1 Hyphomicrobiaceae bacterium
GCCGACGGCTACCAGGTCAACGCGCGCGTTGCCAGGGCCTTGGCTGGGAGACCCTCGGCTGGAAGATCGCCGGCACCACTCCGATCATGCAGCAGCGCCTAAAAAGTGGCGCTCCGATCTATGGACGTTCCTACAAGCGCTTCGAGACCACCTCGCCCGCGTCCCTGCCGCATGGCGAACTCCTCGACCCGATCATCGAGCGCGAATTCTTCTTCCGCCTCGGCGCATCACTTCCGCCGCGGTCCATGGCCTATTCCCTCGAAGAGGTGCGCAACGCCGTCGATAGTGTCCATTGCGGCGTTGAAGTTGCCGAATGCCGGTTCCCGATGGCGAGCCTTCCGCCCATGCCGGCCATCCTCGCGGATGGCGCCGCAACGGGACGCTATGTCATCGGGCGCACCATCCCAGACTGGAAACAGCGAAAACTCGGCGACATGAGCGTTGCACTCGAGATCAACGGCAATGTCAGGCGAACCGGTTCGGGCGCCGAGGTCATGGGTGAGCCGATAAACGCCCACGTATGGCTCGCCAACGAGCGCCGCAATTGGAATGACGGCGAACCCGCCGTCGAGATCACATTCACGGCCTGACCCAAAGCGTTTCAGGTTCTGGTGGAAACGCCCAGGCCACGACTGCGGCCCGGGCCCAACACCCTGCATATGGGGGCCAACTCACGACTTGATCTTGAAAGTGACTTTCACGTCCGGGGTCGCAACTGCGACACTGCCATAGAGTGGTCACCTGCCTCGGAATCTCTCGACCAGGCTCTCGGCCTGGCTTTCCGTCACGCCATCCAGCTCGAAATCCAGCGCAACGGCATTGAACAGGGTGACATCGGGACGAACGGGCTTCGATCGATCCATCATGCCCGAAATATCGACCTTTATCCCTTTCAATGCCATGCCATCGTCGCGCGCCAGAGCCTGGACAAGCTCAACCCCGCACGCCGCCACGCCAGCAAGAAACGCTTCGCCCGGGCCAAGAGCCTCGCCCGGAAACCCCGCCTGCTGGGGGCCGTCAATGATGAAGTGATGGTGCCGCGCACTACACAGCACGCGCCCGAGCGCCTCCGTCGAGCGCGCCTGCGCGTGATATTGGCGGATCGTTGAAGCTGCCATTCGGTTCCTCCTGACTGCATTCGAAGTGAACTGCAAGTCCGAGTATGGCAACGGAACGGCCGATCCTCAATCCATGCCTGACACGGACAGATATTGTCCATGCCCGGCTTCAATACGCACTCCCCGAAGGGCCAGAGCAGCCTGTGCCGGATTCAACGGGTGTGGGCAAGAACAACGTCGGTTACTGCCTCACGCAAATCATCGAAGCCGAGGGCCTTTTCACTCGATGTCGCCAGCACCTCCGGAAATGCGGCCGGGTGCTGCACCACGCCCTCGCGCGCCGCCGCCAGCGCCTTGGGGCGCGCAGCCTCGGAGATCTTGTCGATCTTGGTCAGAACAACCTGAAAGGTCACCCCCGCACCGTCGAGCAGCTTCATGATGTCATGGTCGATAGGCTTGATGCCGTGGCGCGCGTCGATCAGGACGAGCACGCGGACCAGCGTGCGCCGGCCACGCAGGTAGTCCTTCACCAGGGCCGTCCACTCGTCGACTTTTTCCTTCGGGGCCTTGGCAAAACCGTAGCCCGGCATATCGACAAGGAGGAATTCCGGCTCCCACTCAACCCGGAAATAGTTCAACTCCTGGGTCCGCCCCGGCGTATTGGAGGTCCGCGCCATGCCCTTGTGCCGGATCAGCGCGTTGATCAGGCTCGACTTGCCGACGTTCGAACGGCCGGCAAGCGCGATTTCGGGGGGACCCTCCGGCGGCAGGTGTTCGAGCGCCGGTACGCTTTTTACGAACGTCCAGGGCCGCGTGAACGGCCCCGCTCTCGGCGCATCGACGCCACCTGCAGGTTGACTGCGGTTCCTGGCCCCTTTCGGCCTTTCAGCAGGCCGGTTGGCCATCACGAACTCCCGCGGGGACCGAAGTTCCCATCAACTCTGGCTACCGCTTTTTTTCCCTGTCACCAGACTTTGCAGCTTTTCGAGCCCCAGGTTCTTCCACAAGTGAACCTCGGCGCCGTTCTTCTTGTTGATGTAGTACTGCTGGATGACGGACAGCACGTTGTTCCAGGCCCAGTAGATCACCAGTCCAACCGGGAACGACGCCAGCATGAACGTGAACACCACCGGCATCCAGTTGAAGATCATCTGCTGGGTCGGATCCGGCTGCTGTGGATTGAGCTTCATCTGAACGAACATGGTGAAGCCCATGATCAGTGGCCACGCACCAATGTGCAGGAAATGCGGCGGTGCAAAGGGCAGCAAGCCAAACAGATTGAAGATCGTCGTCGGGTCAGGCGCCGACAGGTCGTGGATCCAGCCGTAGAACGGCGCATGGCGCATGTCGATGGTGACGAACAAGACCTTGTAGAGCGCGAAAAAGACCGGAATCTGCAACAGCATCGGCAGACAGCCGGCCATCGGGTTGATCTTTTCCTTCTTGTAGAGCGCCATCAGTTCCTGCTGCTGGCGCGGCTTGTCGTCCTTGTAGGTCTCCTGAAGCCGCTTCATTTCGGGTTGAAGCTTCTTCATCTTCGCCATCGACTCATAGCTCTTGCTGGCGAGCGGAAAGAACAGCAGCTTCACCAGAACCGTGGTCAGCAGGATCGCCAGGCCGAAGTTCCCCGTGAAGCCGAGATTGGCAAACATCCGCGCCAGCCAGTCGATCACGTGGAACAGTGGCTTGGTGATGAAATAGAACCAGCCCCAGTCGATCATCAGGTCGAACTTGTGGATGCCGAGTTTCTCGCCATAGGCTTCGATGACGTTGACCTTCTTGGCGCCGGCAAACAGGTCCATCTTCGCACCGGCGGTGGCCTGCGGAGCGATGGTCACCCCGCGCTTGAGATAGTCGATCTGGTAGCTCTCGGGCTCGTTGCCGTTCTTGGCATAGCCCGTCACGTAGATGTCGTGCGGGTCGGTCTGGTTGGGCACCAGTGCCGTCGCCCAGTATTTGTCGGTAATGCCGAACCAGCCGCCGGACACCTTCTCGAACGGCTTGGTGAGATGCTGTCCTGCGGTCAGATCCTTGGTGGCGCTCTTGTAGGTCACCTCCTGCAGCGAGTCATTGGTGACACCAATCATGCCCTCGTGCAGGATGTAGTAGCCGCTCAACTCCGGCAGGCCGTGCCGCGACAGCACCGAGCGATGATCCAGGACGATCGGCTCGGAACCATTGTTCGTCACGTCGTCCTTGATCGTGAACATGTAGTTGTCGTCGATGCTGATCTGGCGCTTGAAGATCAGACCTTCGCCATTGTCCCATTGCAGGGAGATCGGCGTGGAGGGCGTCAACTTCGAGGCCCCGACAGAAGTCCAGACAGTACTTGCATTCGGCAGCTTGGCCTTGACGCCGGGAGCCGCGAGCCAACCGAACTCCGCATAGTAGGGCTCCGGCGAACCTGTCGGCGACAGCAGCGCCACCTTCGGACTGTTGCGGTCCGTCGTCTCGTCGTAGCGCTCGAGCCGCAGATCGTCGATACGCGCACCCTTCAGCGAAATGCTGCCCTTCACCCCGGGCGTCTCGAAGGGGATGCGGGCGCTCAGCGCCAACGCGCCTTCACGGCTGGTGGACTTGGAGACAGCTGGCGAAACAGCAGGCACGGGCGCCTGCCCGGCAGACTTGGTGGCCACACCTGGAACCGGAGGCGACTTGGCATCCTTGGTTTCGCCGGCCTTGAGAGGCTTGTTGACCTCCTGCAGGGCTTTCCGCTCCCGCTCGTCCTTGATCTTCGGGTTGACAAAGAACAATTGCCAGCCAAGCAGAACGAGCGCCGACAAACCGACGGCGAGGAGAAGATTCTTCTGACTGTCATCCTGCATATGGCAAATGCCTTCAATTCCGTCGCGGCCCGCTGCGTCCCGAACTCGTACCCGCCGGCCTGCCTCTAGTCCCCGCGCCAACTGTCGAGCTGGCTCCAACCCTTCAGACCCCAGCGGACCAGACCGCCGGCAGTCACGAATTCATCACCTGGTGCATCCAATCAACTGGCCACGAACACGTGCCATGAATGCTGTTAACGCCGCCTTTTCTTTCCGCGCGGCCTTCGGTCACCACGTTTACCGCACCGCGCATCTTCCGTTATCCTGTGAAAAGACCGCCGGAATACGTCTTGTAGCTCCGCGAATGGATAGTCGTGTGCCGCCCGGCTTGCAATGACTACATAGTCAAAATTCCGCAATGCAGCGCCGCATTCCAGCGTCCGAAGCGCCTCTTTCAGCCTTCTCCGTATCCGATTGCGCTCGACCGCACAGCCGACCTTCCGTGTGATCGTGAAACCGAACCGCGGAAGATCGCCTCCCGTGCTGGAAGCTTCGGAACGGCCGTCAGAAGCCAAATCGGAAGACGTTAGCGCTTCCCGTGACCGGCCCTCGATGATGAAAACCGGGGTCGAAACACGAATGCCGCCACGCACACGACGGAACTCCCGGGATACTTTCAAGCCACCGAATTTCATGACCATCCAGATGCTGCCGTCATCTGTGCCGGCCAAGTCTGTGACCAGATCGGGCGCAATACCCACGGGCGTTGGCGTTGGCACCCTTCTGCAGGCCGTTCAACATGCACAGATAGAACGCACATCAGGCTGACGCGAAGTCGCAGTCAGCCTGAGATCGTCAAGACATCCTGTGCGTTTCGCCGGACCTAGGCGGAAAGACGCTTGCGGCCCTTCGCCCTGCGGCGCGCCAGCACGCGGACACCACCCGGCGTCGCCATGCGCTTGCGGAACCCGTGGCGGCGTTTGCGAACCAAACGGCTCGGCTGATATGTTCTCTTCACAGCTTGCTCTCCGTCGCTGGCGCCGACGATCGTCCGCCAGCCTCATGCTTCAATTCTATTGGCCCTTCAGGCTCCATGACCGGGTCGGGGCACCTGTGCCGAACTCGCACGCCCTGGAACAAAGGATACAAACACTCTGCCCGGCGCCGCGAGCGCTCGCCCCCGGTAAAGCCTCGGATGGATCAGGCGCTTATACGTATCCACCAGCCAGCCGTCAACGCAGATGCCACCGGAAAGCGGCTCGGGGCCACCATTCCCGCGGCGCTTTTGACGGCCGAACGCCCGACAACGATAGGCTGGACGCGCCACCGATGGTTGTCGCTACATGTGAATAACACGCCCATACGCGTCCAGAACGCTTTCGTGCATCATCTCCGACAGGGTCGGATGCGGGAAGACGGCATGCATCAGCTCTTCCTCGGTGGTCTCGAGGTTCATGGCCAGGACGAATCCTTGGATCAACTCCGTCACTTCCGCGCCGATCATGTGGGCCCCGAGAAGTTCGCCCGTCTTCTCGTCGAAGATGGTTTTCACGAGCCCCTCGGGCTCGCCAAGAGCAATAGCCTTGCCGTTGCCCTGGAACGGGAAGCGGCCGACCCGGACCTTCCGCCCTTGCTCTTTCGCCTTTGCCTCGGTCATCCCCACACTGGCAATCTGCGGGTTGCAGTAGGTGCAGCCCGGAATCTTGCTCTTGTCGAGCGGATGGGTCGCCAGCCCCTTGATGGTTTCGATACACACGACACCCTCGTGCTCGGCCTTGTGGGCCAGCATCGGCGGACCAGCGACGTCCCCGATGGCGTAGATCCCGGTGACATTCGTGCGGCCATAACCGTCGGTCACGATAGTCCCGCGGTCGACCTTGACGCCGAGTTTCTCCAGGCCGATCCCCTCGACATTGCCGACACCCCCGACCGCCGCGATGACCTTTTCGACATCGACCCGGTGTTCGGCCCCCTTGTCATCGACCAGTGTTGCG
>JBKDZY010000256.1:0-4976 GCA_047971765.1 Hyphomicrobiaceae bacterium
TTCCTGACACGCATCCCGCGCGGACGATTCGAGCCCGCCATGGGCCCTGCCACGCTGTCGGGGCTGGCCGTCGAGACCGATGATACCACCGGCCTTGCCGTCAACGCCAAGGCGATCCGGCTCGGTGGCGCCTTGGCACCCGCCGAGCCGGATTTCTGGATTGCGTGAGAAAGAGGCTTCGCTCCTGCTCTGAGGCCATCGGAGAGTGCCGATGGCGATTGCCGCATCAACACCAATCAAGTGCAGATGCACATATGGTCGCACCGTCGGGCAGACCGGTGTAGACCGGTGGAAGACTCGAAGCACTACACATGCGAACCATCGCGCCACACTCCTTAACAAAGCTTTAACGGGACCAGGCACCGCCATGGGCTGGATTTGCCGCCTTCGAGTGCCTATAAGGTCGCACCCAATCCATAATTCGCCGAGGTGGCTGCCAGTGCGGCCCCGGCAGAGCATGACGGAACGACCCTCATGGCCGGACATTCGCAGTTCAAGAATATCATGCACCGCAAGGGCAAGCAGGATGCCGCGCGCTCCAAGCTCTTTGCCAAGCTCGCCCGGGAAATCACGGTGGCCGCCAAGACCGGCCTTCCCGATCCGGACATGAACCCCCGTCTCAGGCTGGCGGTGCTGGCAGCCCGCGCCGAGAACATGCCCAAGGACAACATCGAGCGCGCCATCAAGAAGGCCCAGGGCGGTGACGCCGACAACTACGAGGAAGTCCGCTACGAGGGCTATGCCCCGGGTGGCGTGGCCGTCATCGTCGAGGCCCTGACCGACAACCGCAACCGCACCGGCGGTGCTGTCCGCGCCGTCTTCACGAAGTTCAGCGGCAATCTCGGCGCCACCGGCTCCGTTGCGCATCAGTTCAACCGGATCGGCGAAATCCGCTATCCCGCCGATGCAGCCACCGCCGACGCCATGCTCGAAGGCGCCATCGAGGCAGGCGCCGAGGATGTCGAGAGCTCCGACGACGGCCACGTCATCGCCACCAGCTTCGAGGATATGATGGCGGTCGCCGCCACGCTCGAGGAGAAATTCGGCGAGGCCGAACACGTCAAGGCCATCTGGAAACCCAACCTGACGACCGAGGTGGATGGCGACCGGGCCGAAACCATCCTGAAGCTTCTGGCAGCCCTCGAGGACGATGACGACGTCCAGGCCGTCTTCTCCAATTTCGAGGTGGACGACGAGACGTTGGCCCGCTTGACCGCCGCCTGACCCTCACCGGTTGAACCGAAGCCCCCACGAGCCGCCGCGCGTGGTCATGGCTGAGCCCGGTTGCGCACCCTCGGCTCCGCCAGGGGCCCCGTTCACTCATGCCGCACGCCTGCCCACGGAGGGCAGGCAGGTGAATACGGTAGCGTGGTCCACAAACTATTCGTGACCCGAGCACCAAATATTTCGAGGATAGCCCCCATTGGCCACAGTCCGGCATCTGCAAATCATGCTAGCAGGACTCCATGAAAGTCTCATTGATTCGCATAATTGGCATCGATCCAGGCTTGCGGCGAACCGGTTGGGGCGTCATCGAATCCGATGGCGTGCGCCTGGGCTACGTCGCCAGTGGACACATCAAGTCCACCAACGATGAAAGCCTGGCTTGGCGCCTGCGCGAAATCTATGAGGGGTTGGCAAGCGTACTGGGAACCTTGAAGCCGAAGGAAGCAGCCGTCGAGGAGACATTCGTCAACGAGAACCCACGCGCCACGCTCAAGCTTGGTCAGGCGCGCGGCATGGCCCTTCTGGCCCCCGCCATGTGCGGCCTGAAGGTCGCCGAGTACCCGCCAAACCTGATCAAGAAGACGGTTGTAGGGGCAGGGCACGCTGAGAAACGACAAATCCAGCTCATGGTGTCCATGCTTCTGCCCAAGGCCCGGTTCGAGTCCGCGGACGAAGCCGATGCCCTGGCAATCGCGATTTGCCATGCCAACCACCGCAATGCGCCGGCGGCGCGCATCGCGCGGCAGGAAAAGAGTATCGGCATCAGAGAGTAGACGAAATGTCTGACGGCGATCGCAAAATGGAGCGCCAGGACACAGCAGATGACCAGTTTCACTTTGCTGTCCCTCCGGTCTCCTTTTCCGCGCATTTCGTCTACTCTGTGGTGCCGTGCCCTGGACCAGGTCTGGTTTTTGCCGGGTGCGGTCTGGCTTTTGGTGCTCACGTGCAGCATCGGCCTTCGGCCGGGCGCGCAGCGAGAGCGGGCTCAAGACCCGGGCTGCAGTCGCGGCCTGAGCGTTTCCATCCAGGTCTGAAACGCTCTAGTGTCCCGACCGCGAAGTTCGTCAGTTCAAACAGCACAGTCCTACGAACTTCGCGGTCGGGACACTAGCTATATCATTGGCTTAGTGTGGCGTCATGTTCCGAGGTTCGCTTGCAACGTCCGCTGATATGATTGAGCGAACTTCAGAACCGCCACACTAGGGAATCGTTGGAGGCGTGACTGATCGGCAAACTTCGAGGCAAGGTCGACGCTGTCGGCGAGGCGCTTGCCATCATTGACGTCAATGGCGTCGGCTACGAGGTGCAATGTTCCACCCGCACCCTGCGCGGCCTTGAACTTGGCCAGGAAGTCTCGCTCACCATTGATACGCACGTCCGCGAGGATGCCATTCGCCTGTTCGGCTTCAAGAGCGAAGTCGAGCGGAGCTGGTTTCGCACATTGCAACAGATCCAGGGGGTCGGCGCCAAGGTCGCACTGAGTGTGCTCGGCACGCTTGCGCCCAATGATCTTGGCAGCGCCATCGCGCTCGGAAACTGGTCTGCCGTCGAACAGACACCCGGCGTCGGAAAGAAACTGGCGCAGCGCATCGTGATGGAACTGAAGGACAAGGCCGCCGCGCTCGGTGTCGCCTTGCCCGCTGTGACCCAGACGGCCAAGGGTGCGGTTTCGCTCGCGGCACAGTCCGGCCCGGCATCAGCCGCAGAAGCCATCTCCGCGCTTGCCAACCTCGGCTACAACCCTCAACAGGCAAGCACGGCGATTGCGGTCGCCGTCGCTGAACTTGGAGAGGACGCAGACACGTCCAAGCTCATCCGCCGCGGCCTGCGCGAGGTCGCACGCCCGCTGTAGCAGACGTCACTTCGAGATTTTTTTCTTCATCGTTTCTGGCCACGGCATCAGCGCACCGATGCGCGCCCACATGCAAAGTCGTGTGGGAATTGAATCACTTGCGGCGACACCACCGCCCGCGCGCACATCATCGGTTTGCAACGAATCGCCGAGGCGTGACTCAAACCCTGACAACAGGCAACACAAAACTAAGAAATCCAATCCTACTCTCCCGGTCAGCGGCGAACGTGATGCGCCGGCGACCGTGTAGAGTGGCATTGCAGAAGGAAGAGTAGCGTGCTCGACCATGTCAGGTTCTGTTTGGACGAGATCGAATGCGAGATCGAATCCCACAGCGTAGTTGGTCTTTCAATCGTGGAGCAGGCAGAGCTGCACGAACATATTGCGGGGATGCGCACCGTTCTCGAACAAAGCGAATTTCGGCGCAGGCGTCCGAAGCGGACGTCTCGCAGCGATGATCTCTCCCTGATTCGCGGCATCGATGCAGCCATGGCCACGAAACTTCGCGCGCTCGGGTTCAGCCGTTATTCCGAGATCGCCGCCCTGATGCCGGGCGACAACCAGAACCTCATGGCGGCCGGAATCGACTGCGAACAGATCAGCACCGACAACTGGATCGAGCAGGCCGCAATCCTGGCGACAGGCAAGCGGACGCATTACGCAGCGGCGCTGCAAACCTCGGCACCAACCGGCGAGAACCGCATCCAGTGGCCGGCAACCCCGGTACCGCCGCCCGCCCCTTCTGACAGCCTGGCACGCCTCGTTGACCGGCCCGCAAACGATGCAACCGCGGAAGAGGCAAAGCCGCGTCCCTGGTTCACCGGTGTTCGCAATGCCACCGCAGCACTGTTGGCCGCGCTCCTGGCAGGTATCCATTCAGGAAACTTCATGGGTCTCGGCCACTGAAGCCCGATACGGCGCGTGAACACGAACAACCCAGACCGACAGGGATTTCGCCGGAAACTGCCCCATAGCGTTTCCGCCTCAGGGGAAAACCGCTCAGGCCGCAACAGCGGCCCGGGCCTCCCGGCATGTCAAACGGCCCCTTTCGGCCGTTTCAGGAAGATGACGAACGGCACGACGGCAGCCGACACCACGGTGAACAGGCCGAAGGCGTTGATATAGGCAATGACTGCGGACTGCCGCGCAATCTCTCGCGAAAGGCGCTGCAGGCTTGCCGAGGTTCCGACTTCCCAGAGCCCTGTCACCCACGGCAACGCCATGGAGCGATTGAACGGCGTCACCAGTTCGGAAAGCTGCGCGTAGTTGATACCCGTCGACTGGATCACCTGTGCGACCGACAGCGAGATGAAGAAGCTCGCGCCGATATTGCGCAGCAGGTGATAGACGGCCAGCGCCTCCGCCATCTTGCCGCGCTCTATGCCCACGAACGAAACGAGCGTCAGCCCGACCACCAGGATGCCACTGGAAAGCCCCTGCACGATGCCGTTGAGCTGCAGCTCGAGCGGCGTCACATTGACATCCATCTGGGTGAGGCCGAGGCCAGCCAGCGCCTGCAGCAGGAAACCGAGCGCAATGGTCAGCCGCGGATCGACACGGCTCATGAAGATGACCGCGCAGAACCCGATAAGGCCGCCAATCCCGCGCGACCCCACCACCTGCCCGACCAGCATGTCGGGGTAGCCCATATGCACCCGCATCAGAGTCGGCAACAGCACCATGGGCGTGAAGTTGAGCATGCCGAACGCGGTAATGAGCAGCAATCCGATCGCATAGTTCCGGTTGAGAAGAAGCCGGAGATCGAGGAACGGCTGCCGGGCCGTAAGGCTGTGCGCAATGAACAGATAGAAGCTGATGACGCTGACAATCAGGGAAACCTGGATTTCCGGCGACTGGAACCAGTCGAGCCGTTGCCCGCGCGCCAGCATCCACTGGA
>JBKDZY010000257.1:0-5263 GCA_047971765.1 Hyphomicrobiaceae bacterium
GCGTGGCGCTGCTGGAGGCGCTCCGGCATACAGGCGATCATGAGGTCCTCGGCTTCCTCGACGACACGCGCAATCTCATCGGCCAACAGATCTCCGGCCTCAAGGTCTACCGGATCGAGAAGCTCAAGCGGCTGATCGAACGGGATGCGGTCAAGGAGGTGCTTCTTGCCCTGCCGCACCGGCAGCGGCGCGAGCGACAGGCGATCATCCACAAGCTTGCCGAGCATCCGGTACGAGTTAAGACGATGCCGGCCCTGGAGGACATTGCCTCTGGCCGTGTCTCGGTCACCGACCTGAAACCCATCGATGTGGACGACCTGCTGGCCCGCGATCCGGTTCCGCCCGACGCCGACCTGCTCGCACGATCCATTCGCGGCAAGGCCGTCATGGTGACGGGGGCCGGCGGGTCGATCGGCTCGGAGCTGACGCGGCAGGTGCTGCGCAACGAGCCGCGCCTGCTCGTCCTGTTCGAGATGTCCGAAGTCGCGCTCTACGAGATCGAGACCGAACTGAAGGACATGCTGGCCCATCTTGAACAGGTTGCCGGCGCGGACAGCGAAACGAAATATTCCCTGCCAAAGGTCATCGCAGTACTCGGTTCCGTTCTCGATACGGAGCTTCTGGCACGGACGATCGGCAACCACGGCATCGAGACTATCTATCATGCCGCCGCCTACAAGCACGTCCCGATCGTGGAAGCAAATCCGGTCTCAGGGATCCGCAACAACACCTTCGGCACGCTGGCGCTGGCCCAGGCTGCAGCCCGCGCGGGGGTCGAGCGCGTGGTTCTGATCTCGACCGACAAGGCGGTGCGCCCGACCAACATCATGGGGGCTTCGAAACGCCTGGCCGAACTCGTTTTCCAGGCGGCGGCCAACCATGACGCCAACACGATCTTCACCATGGTCCGGTTCGGTAATGTCCTCGACAGTTCCGGCTCGGTCGTTCGCCGGTTCAGGAAGCAGATCCAGGACGGCGGTCCGGTCACCGTCACGCACCGGGACGTGATTCGCTATTTCATGTCGATTCCGGAAGCGGCGACCCTGGTCATCCAGGCGGGCACCATGGCCAAGGGTGGCGAAGTGTTCGTTCTGGACATGGGGGAGCCGGTGAAGATCGACGATCTGGCACGCACGATGATCCGCCTCATGGGCCTTGAAGTGCGCGACGAGCAGAACCCGCTCGGCGACATCGTCATCCGCTATATCGGACTGCGGCCGGGTGAGAAGCTCTACGAAGAGTTGCTGATCGACGAAAAGCTGACCTCGGCGACCGAGCACCCCAGCATCCGGCAGAGCAACGAACCCTTCCTCGATACCGGCGATCTCGAGAGGCTGATGGTCAAGATGAATTCGGCCATGCAGTCGGGCGAGCTGCTGGCCATCCATGAGGTTCTCAAGGAGGGCGTCGAGGGCTATGTGCCAACGCCTGGGCATACGCCATCCGATGCGCCGGAGTGGAACTGGGCACCGGCGAGCAGGACCATTCACTGATAGCGGAGGCCAACGGAAAATCCGGTTTCCGGCACTCACGCAAAGGCGTTCCGATCAAGGTTGAAGGCCAGGGCCTTATCGCCCTATGATGCCGCGTTTGTGGGCTGACGGTCGCGTGCGCACACCGGCGGGACACCGTCGGGGTGACCAGCAATCGGTGGTCCGCCATCGCCCACGCCCAACGGTTCCGGCTGCCATGCGGGCACGCCGAGCAATGCGACCTCAAGGCGGTGCTGGAACAGGCCCGAAATTCCCGGAGAACCCCTATGCGAAAGTCGACTTTGGCCTGCCTTGGGCTGGCACTGGTTTCAGCGCTTGCTCTCACGGCCGTGGCAACCGGCGGGGTGCGGGCGCAAGACGGGCCGATCCGTGTCGGCGAGCTCAACAGCTACAAGCGCATCCCGGCCTTCCTCGAGCCCTACAAGAAGGGCTGGGAACTGGCGGTCGAAGAGATCAATGCCGCTGGCGGGGTCAATGGCCGGAAGATCGAGGTCATCAGCCGTGACGACAGCGGCACGCCCGGCGAGGCGGTGCGGGCAGCCGACGAGCTGGTCACCCGTGAAAAGGTCAGCCTGCTGACCGGGGGCTTCCTTTCCAACGTCGGCCTCGCGGTCGCCAACTATGCCAAGCAGCGCAAGGTTGTCTACATCGCGGCCGAACCGCTGACCGACAAGCTCGTCTGGGAGGACGGCAACGCCTACACCTTCCGGCTGAGGGCCTCGACCTACATGCAGGTCGACATGCTGGTTGATGAAGCTGTGAAGCTGAAGAAGAAGCGTTGGGCGCTGATCTATCCGAACTACGAGTACGGGCAGTCGGCAGTCGCCTCGTTCAAGCAGCTCATGCGCGCGAAGCAACCGGATGTGGAATTCGTCGCCGAGCAGGCGCCGCCGCTCGGCAAGATCGAGGCCGGTGCCGTTGCGCAGGCCATTGCGGATGCCAAGCCGGACGCCATCTTCAACGTGACGTTCGGCGGGGACCTGCAGAAGCTGGTCCGCGAAGGCACGACCCGCGGTCTCTTCAAGGATGTCGCCGTGTTCTCGCTCCTCGGTGGTGAACCGGAATACCTCGATCCGCTCAAGGCCGAAGCGCCGGTCGGCTGGTACGTCACCGGCTATCCCTGGGACCAGATCAAGACGCCCGAGCACGAGGCGTTCCTCAAGGCCTACCAGGCCAAGTGGAACGACTATCCGCGTCTTGGATCTGTGGTCGGGTATTCCGCGATCAAGGCGGTGGCGGCTGCCCTTGCCAAGGCCGGCTCCACGGACATGGACAAGATCCGGGCCGCCATGGCTGACCTTCCGGTCGAAACGCCTTTCGGCAAGGTTGTCTTCCGCGCACTCGACCATCAATCGACGATGGGTGCATTCGTCGGGCGGACGGCGGTCAAGGATGGCAGGGGCGTGATGGTCGATTGGCGCTACGAGCCCGGTGACCAGCACCTGCCGCCGGATGACGTGGTGAAGGCGAAGCGTCCGCAGGAGTAGACCGCGCTCCGACAGGCAAGGCTCATGCGACAGCAGGCCGGCTGACGGCCCGCCGGTTTCCCGCGACTGGCCTTTCGTGGCCATCCGACATCGTCCTGCACCGGCCGCCGATAGATCCGATTGCCATCTTCTGCCTCAACACCCCGTAGCGCCTGCCCATGATCGCCTCGCTCCTGATCCAGACCTTGAATGGGCTTGCCAGCGCCTCCCTGCTGTTCCTGGTGGCGCTGGGGCTGTCCCTGATCTTTGGCGTGACGCGGGTCGTGAACTTCGCGCACGGGTCGTTCTTCATGCTCGGCGCCTACGTGGGCGTGACGGTCTACGACCATGTGGGCGGGGGAGGGCTCGGTTTCTGGGGCGGCGCGCTCGTGGCGGCAGTGGCGGTGGCGCTGGTCGGCCTGGCGGTCGAGTTGCTGGTCCTGCGGCGGATCTACCGCGCGCCGGAGCTGCTGCAGCTCGTCGCGACATTCGGCATCGTTCTCATCATCAAGGATGCCGCCCTCGCAATCTGGGGCCCGGAGGACATTCTCGGACCCAGGGCTCCGGGCATGGAAGGCGCGGTTCATATTCTCGGCAAGGCGCTGCCGACCTACGATCTGTTCCTGATCGTGCTGGGCCCGGCGGTGCTTGGAGGGGTCTGGTTCCTTCTTCAGCGCACGCGCTGGGGCCTCAAGGTACGGGCGGCAACGGAAGACCGTGACATGGCGGCGGCACTCGGCATCAACGAGGCCGTGCTGTTCAGCGGCGTTTTCGCCTGCGGCGCACTGCTTGCCGGTTTTGCAGGGGCGTTGGCGTTACCCCGCCAGGCCGCCAGCCTCGAGCTTGACCTTTCGATTATTGCCGATGTGTTCGTTGTCACCGTGGTGGGCGGACTTGGCAGTCTTCCCGGGGCCTATGTGGCCGCCGTGCTGATCAGCATTACCAAGGCATGGTGCATCGGTCTCGGCGTGGTGTCCCTCGCGGGGGTCACCATCTCGTTCACCAAACTGACCATCGTCGCCGAATTCCTGGTGATGGCGGCGGTGCTGCTGGCACGACCATGGGGTCTCTTCGGTCGCGAGCCAACCGAAGCCCGCGTCGCGCCGGATGCGGCGCTGCCGCTCGTGCCGCCGACATGGCGGTTCTGGGGCGTGGCGGGAAGCGCACTTGTCATGCTCGCCCTGCTGCCTGCCTACGCCGACAGCTACATGCTGGTGCTCGCCACCGATATTGCCGTGTTTGCGGTACTGGCGCAGAGTCTTTCCATCCTGATGGGCTGGGGCGGCATGGCGTCATTCGGCCATGCCGCCTATTTCGGTGCGGGCGCCTATGGCACGGCGCTGGCGGCACTGGCGGGCGCCCCGATGATCCTCGCGCTGCCCTGCGGGCTCATCCTGGCGAGCGTGCTGGCGGCGTTCTATGGCCGCCTTGCGTTGCGTGCCGACGGCATTTCGCTCGCCATGCTGACCCTGGCCTTCGCACAGATCACGTGGGCCATTGCCTTCCAGTGGGACGCGGTGACAGGCGGCAGCAACGGGCTGATCGGCATCTGGCCGCCAGCCCTGTTGTCGAGCCGGCAGACCTACTACCTCTTTGCGCTTGCGGTGTGCGCCTCGGTGATGTGCGCGACATGGCTGCTGGCGCACAGCGGCTTCGGCTACGCCATCCGCGCCCAACGCGATCACCGCCGACGCGCGCGCGCCTCCGGCTTCGATGTCGACCGGTTGCGCTGGGTTGCGTTCATTCTCTCCGGTGCGATCGCGGGGCTGGCGGGCTCCATCTATGTCTATGCGAAGGGATCGCTTTCGCCGGACGTGCTGTCGATACCGCGCTCGGTGGACGCCCTGGTGATGGTGCTGCTCGGCGGGGTCGAGACCTTGACCGGCCCCTTTGTCGGCGCCGCCGTCTACACCTGGCTGCAAGACCGGGTCGTGCGCAGTTTCCCCTACTGGCAGGCCCTGCTCGGCGTGGTGATCGTGCTGCTGACGGTGGTTTTCCCGCATGGCATCACGGGCACGCTGGCGCGCTGGCAGTTGCGGCGGAGCACATCATGAGCCGCCCCGAAGACCATGCCCTGGCCGTCTCCACCCTCTCGAAGTCGTTCGCGGGTTTCCAGGCGGTCGATGACGTGTCGTTCGCCGTGGGCCGTCGCGAAATCGTCGCGCTGATCGGCCCGAACGGGGCTGGCAAGACCACCGTCTTCAATCTTATCAACGGCCAGCTTGCGCCCGACAGTGGCCAGGTCCTGCTCGGAGATGAAGACGTAACGGGACTGGGCCCACGCGCCCTTTGGCTTCGCGGCGC
>JBKDZY010000258.1:0-2547 GCA_047971765.1 Hyphomicrobiaceae bacterium
ATGCGGGCGGGTTGACTGGCGCCTCGCTGGCAGGCCGGGTTCAGGGGCGCAGCGCCCTGATCGACATTTTGCGGGTGGGTGCGTCAGCAGTCGGGCCCCGCAAAATAATAGTCGGTCACTAATACTTAGCGGAAACCACGAAGATGGATCATGATGGATTAACTTAGGTCATCGTCCCCCGCGGAATCAGTCGGACGTGAAACGGAACACAGCTCTGGATTGGGGCGGTTCCGACACCGTATTCTGGGCGACCAGCGCGGCAAGACCAAGCGCACGGTCGAGATCTCGCCGCGCTGAGGCTTCAATGTCGCGCCACGCTGGGGTTGCTTCAATTGTGCCCGCCAGCGTGTCGGGCCGTGAAGACCAGCCGAACATCCGCTGCGCCGTGCGGGCGATCCGGTCTGCCAGTTCTTCCCACCGAAACCAGCGGGGTATCGCGGCAACCAACCGGCTGGTCCAGTCTGTCACCATTGCCAGCATGTCGCGGAACCTCTCCGTCAGGCTGACGCTAGGAGAACCTGCACTCAGCGCATCGAGCCCTTCGCGTATGATCGGATCAACGCGAGCGTGCAGTTCTTCGTTTTCATCGCCGTTTCGGGCCGGATAGCCACGCGGGTCTGTCCGGCGATCCAGACGCGCCAGCAAGCGTTCATCTGCTTCTGCGGTGGCAAATGCGCTGATCAAACCTTCCGCTGCCAACCTCTGCCCAAGTTCAGCTTCCTGCAACCGATGCGCAGCCGTGCGCTTTGCAGCGGCCATTTCGCGTGCCTCGGCTTCCTCGGCCCGATCGTTGGCAGATGTCGCACGGCGCTCTGCTTTTTCGGCGTCTTTCAGGAGCGCGATACGGTTTTGCTCAGCCTTCCAGGTTGCCCTGTCCAGACGGCGGCGCTTTGGCCCGGTGCGGGCCTGTCCGTGTTTTGACCCGACCTCGCTATGATAGCGGTCCTGCCAGGCGCTCATCGCTCTCCGATATGATCGTGAGGGCGACCCTGACCAGCCATTCCTTACGTGCTCGTCCTGGGCAACGTGCCCCTCGTGACACTGTTTCGCGTTCATTCGGGGGTTGGCATCCGAGATCACCGGCAAGGCGAGAATATGCAGATGCGGATGCGATTCATCGCGGTGTTCGACGATCGTCATGACTTCGAGGCCATTCGCCTCCGCATCACCCCTGGCGAAGGCAATCACGGCCTCGCGCCACGCCTGATATTCTTCTTCATCCGCGTCTTCGACGGTATCGGGATAGCTGAACACAGACGCCACCAGAACGTGCGTATCGACACGGATCCCGCGCAGTTCGGCCTTCCGTTCCGGGAGCTCCTTGCGCATTTTTCTCAAGATCCGGTTTTGTTCGGCCACGCGGCCCTCAATCGTATCGATCAGGTCACGCGGCTGCATACCTTCCAGGATGTCGGGCGGCTGAGGGTTTGAAACATGCGGACAGGCACCTTCCATGCGCTCCAGCTCTTCGATGATCGAGCGAACGGACCTGCTCTTGGAATTTCCTTTCTGGCTGTAGGTTTGCTTGTGGGCGAAGATGGATTTTCTTATCACTGGCGGCGCGTCAGTCATGGCGCCCACCCTTGGCAAAAGCGATCAGTTCACCCAGCAGCCGGTCAAGAACGGCACTCTTGCGTGCTTCACTTCGAACCATGCTGATGAACGCCGCAGCAGTATCCATCACCCGATATTTGTCAGAGCGCCCGGCATTGTGATCGGCTACCAAAAGGCACAGGGCCGCTCTCGATCCGCCTAAAATCTCACACTGGCGCTGCCAGATACCCTGCGCAATACCGATCTGACAGGCGCGCTCCTGCGCCGCCAGTTCGAAGCTTCGCCATGCTGGCGATCCCCCGGGCTCACCCATCGCGTAAAACTCAACAATCTCACGAAACTCCGGGCCAGCCAGTCGCAAAGCAAGCGCCGGGCTGACGCGCACCGGCCGTGCTTCGCGCTGGTTCTCAGCCCTACAGGTTTTGTTGATATTTTCTTTACTTGTATTGAGTGCGGGTGAAATGTCGCACTGGTGGGACTTTTCGCCCCTACTGACTTCCGCAGAAAAATCCTCCCAGACCGCTTCCAGCGCTTCGGCTACCTGCTTCAGACGCTCGAAGCTCTGAATGGTTGAAGGACGGCGATTCGGCAGGATTTCCTCGGCGGCCTCTGTCGCACCCTCGAAGCACAGCCTGCGAATGTCCCCGAACAGCTTCTTGATCCGGGCGCGTAGCCGCTCAGCCTCCTCCTCTTCAAATGCCGCCTTTCGGGCAGCGGCCTGAATCTCGGCGGCACGGGCAATAAGCGGAGCGAGGTTGATCCCGAATTCGTGGCCGATTTTGCCTTCTTTCCGGGAACCGCCCCGGCGGCTATGGTCAGAGGCTGATTTCGCCAAGAAGCCCCGCTCGATTAAACTACTCTCGATCCGCGCGACCTGCCGCCGATCAAGCCCGGCCTGCGAGGCGGTTTTCGTTACCGATGTCCAGAAACCGCAAATCCGGCCAGCAACGTAATCTTCATCCATTGTGTTGGAGATCGCGACTTCCAGATAGG
>JBKDZY010000259.1:0-24462 GCA_047971765.1 Hyphomicrobiaceae bacterium
TTAGGCCCGGTTTGGTCGCCGGAACGACCCTACTCGCTGCCACTTGTCTTGCTCCTCAACCAGGACTTGCGGAGGGACCATCTGACCAGAGTTTCAAGGTCGTCGGCTCCTGGAGCTTCAATTCACAAAACAAGGAAGTGGAGAAGCCGTTCTTCACCAAGACCTTGCCGGAAGCCTCCGGCGGCAAAATCAAGATCGACTACAAGTCGATCACCGAGCTTGGCCTGTCCGGGTTCGAGGTTGTCGATCTGACGCGCAAGGGCGTCTACGACATGGCCTTCGGCAGCATCGGCTACATCGCCTCGAAGTCACCGGCACTGGAAGGCGTCGATCTGGCCGGCACCATGCCTGATTTCGACACCATGCGGAAAGCTGTCGACGCCTACAGGCCCGTGGTCGCCAAGGAGTTCGCCTCCAAATATGGCGTCCACCTGCTCACCATGAGCAGCTATCCCAGCCAGCAGATCTTCTGCAACAGACCGATCAACAAGCTGGAAGATCTGAAGAACCTCAAAATCCGCGTGCACACCGCATCGCTGGGCGATTTCCTGAAGGGTATCGGCGCCGTGCCGGTCACGATCCCGTTCGGCGAAGTCGTACCGGCCCTACAAAGAGGCGTTGCCGATTGCGGAATCACTGGCACACTGCCGGCCTACGACGCCAAGTGGCGCGAAGTCGTGTCAAACATCTATCAGGCTGGTCTTGGCTGGGCCATCGCATTCTCGGCCATCAACAAGCGCCGCTGGGACAGCCTCGACAAACCGACCCAGGAGTTCCTGACCAGGCAGTTTGCAGCCTTCGAAGAAAAAATGTTTGAAGGCGTCAAGGAGAACAACGGCCAGGGCTTCATTTGCAACACCGGCAAGGGCGGCAAATGCCGTTTCGGTGAACCAGGCCACATGACACTGGTCGTCCCTGATGCGGAAGACAAGGCCAAGATGAAGGATGTAACCGAGAACTATGTGTTGACGACCTGGGCCCAGCGCTGTGGCGCCGCCTGTGTCAAGGAGTGGAACGAGACCCTCGGCAAGGCCGTCGGCATGACCGCCAAGAGGAAGTAGTTGCTCTCATAACCGATTGCTGAGCAAGCTTCGCAGGAGATTGACCAGGGCCAGCTTCTCGGTGGACAACACGCGATGCCGGCCCATTTTACATTCTGCCGCATGGGCGGAGTGTCCCCCGCCTCCACACAACCGCACCCGGTGCTCCGGCCTGGATGCTTGCTTGTTACCGGCTCATCCTGAAGACGGCCGAACCGCCACCGCCCGACAGGAATGCATCAATGCTGTTGCCCCTGAGCTGGATGCGGATGGAACCGGAAACGCCATACTCCTGGTTGAAGAACTCGCCACGGTATCTATTGCCTGAAATCCTGTAGAGATCCGCATGTTGTTTCACACGAACGGACGACGTGGCACAAACCGCGTTCATGCCGAATGAATCGCCCCCCCTGCGGTGGATCCTTGCCCGACACCGCGCGCGCTCGGTTTCCCCTGACGGAAAGACAATCCGCCCGCCACCACTCCACGCCCCTTCGATTGAAGAACTCCCGGCTCGTGCAGGCTGTTGGAATGCGGCAGTCCCCAACAGCAGCATCAAACCAGTCGCCACCGCCAACACAAACTTCCAACCCATCGGGAAAGTAATATTCAACATGGCACTCCACCAAAAATGAATACGCGGACTATATGTCGGTACAATCAATGTCGGTGTCAATCGCAGAGGGGACACTTCTTGGGCAAAATGACGACATCGTGTTCCGCGGCAACATCCCCGCCATTGATCCACGACTTGAGGCACGCCAAGGTGCAATCATGACGACGCTTCTTATTACTCACCCGGCTTTTGTCGGGCATGACACCGGCCTCGGCCATCCCGAATGCGCACAGCGCATGGCAGCGATTGATCGAAAGCTGGCAGACCCGAAATTCGCCGGGCTTGGCCGGATGGAAGCACCCTTGCGCGACGATTGCGGTGCACGGATTGCGGCGGCCCATGGCGACGCCTACTACACGTTCATCGAGAGCGCCCGCGCCGCAGCCGAACAAGGCGGCGTAAGACTCGACCCCGACACTGTCATGTCACCCGGAACCTGGGAGGCCGCCAACCGCGCCGTAGGAGCGGGCCTGTTGGCTGTCGACGAAGTCCTTTCCGGCAGGGCGCGCAATGCATTCTGCCAGGTGCGGCCGCCCGGACATCACGCCGAGACCGAACGCGCGATGGGCTTCTGCCTTTTCAACAGCATTGCCATCGCCGCCCATTATGCACGCGACGCCCATGGCCTGGAGCGCGTCGCCGTCGTCGACTTCGACGTCCATCATGGCAACGGCACTCAGGATATCTTCTGGTCCGACAAGAACTTGTTCTTTGCTTCGACCCACCAGATGCCGCTCTACCCCGGCACCGGCGCCACCTCTGAAACCGGCGTCGGCAACATCTGGAATGCACCACTCAGGCCGGGGGATGGTGGGGAGCCGTTCCGCGAAGCCTTCGAATCGCGCATTCTCCCTGCACTACGCAATTTCGCTCCGGATCTGATCCTCGTCTCGGCTGGATTCGACGCACACCGGGCCGATCCGCTCGCCAATCTGGAACTGGTCGAGGATGACTTTGCCTGGGCCACATCCAGGATTGCGGAAGCCGCGGATCGTCATACCGGCGGCCGGATGGTGTCCATGCTCGAGGGCGGTTATAACCTCGATGCCCTTGCCCGCTCCGTGGCGGCCCACGTGGAGGTGTTGATGGACGCTGGCCGAGGCTGATGGCCCAGACGGCGCACAAACAAGCCTCCCCAAGGAGATCATTGAAATGCAACAGAATGTACCGTCCTCCTCGCGGTTTGCAGACGTTCAGGACCTGTCGTTCGAACGCGCCTTGAAGGAGCTCGAAAGCATCGTCGGCCGTCTTGAGCGCGGAGACGTGGAGCTGGAGGAGTCCATCGCCATCTATGAACGTGGCGATGCCCTGAAAGCCCGCTGCGACCATCTTTTGAAGCAGGCCGAAGCCAAGGTCGAGCGGCTGACTTTCGCAGCCGACGGCACGCCGAAGGGAAGCGAACCCTTCGACGGCAACGCGGACCGCTGATGACATCGCTGAGGCCACAGCCCCCATCACACGCGGACAATCCGGCCAGAATGGCGATCCATGACCATCAACGACCGGTCCATTGCGTTGCAGTGACACATTTTGCGTGAGCCGCGACGATTGAACCCGCACAAGATGCGTAAATCGGCCTAGAATGACGTCAGACGCCCACTTTTTCGGCTATCGCTAGGCCATTGAAGAGCCTAGATTTCAAATAACGCTCAAGATGTGGGACAGCAACCTCAAGGTGAAATCCCACCAGCCTGCTGACATTGTTGGGACATGACAAAAAAATCGACGACACCCCTTCTCGACGGCATCACCCTACCAGCCGATCTGCGCCACCTGCCCGAAAAGGACTTGGTCGCGCTGGCAGATGAGCTGCGGCAGGAAACCATTGATGCCGTGTCTGTCACCGGCGGCCATCTTGGAGCCGGGCTTGGCGTCGTCGAACTGACCGTTGCATTGCACTATGTTTTCAACACACCGCAGGATCGCCTGATCTGGGACGTCGGCCACCAGGCCTACCCCCACAAGATCCTGACCGGCAGACGGGACAGGTTCCGGACCCTGCGCCAGGGCGGCGGCCTGTCCGGCTTCACCAAGCGGGCGGAGAGCGAGTACGATCCGTTTGGTGCGGCCCATTCGTCGACCTCCATTTCGGCGGGTCACGGCATGGCGGTCGCCCGCGATCTCGCGGGCGGCGACAACAATGTCGTTGCGGTCATCGGCGATGGGGCAATGAGCGCCGGCATGGCCTACGAGGCCATGAACAACGCCGGCGCAAAGAATGAGCGCCTCGTCGTCATCCTGAACGACAATGACATGTCGATCGCACCGCCCGTTGGTGCGCTCTCCAACTACCTCGCGCGGATCTCATCCTCCGGCACCTATCTCCATATCCGCGAATCCATGAAGCAGTTGGCAAAGCGCCTTCCCCGGAACTGGGAACGGCGTGCCGCCCGCGTCGAGGAATACACCCGCCACCTGTGGCAGGGCGGCGCCTGGTTCGAGGAACTTGGCTTCTACTATCTGGGCCCGATCGACGGACACGACCTGTCCATCCTGCTGCCCGTCCTCAAGAACATCCGGGACGCCCGCAAGGGCCCGATCCTGCTGCATGTCGTGACCAGGAAGGGCAAGGGCTACGCTCCGGCCGAGGCCTCGGCCGACAAATATCACGGCGTAAGCACCTTTGATGTCATCACCGGCACGCAGGCCAAGCCGAAGGCCAATGCCCCGAGCTACACCCGCGTATTCGCGGACAGCCTTGTCCAGGAAGCCCGCAAGGACGACAAGATCGTTGCCGTCACGGCAGCCATGCCATCAGGCACCGGCCTTGACCTTTTCGGCGAGGAATTCCCCGACCGCACGTTCGACGTCGGGATCGCCGAACAGCATGGCGTCACCTTTGCTGCGGGTCTGGCGTCCGAAGGCTACAAGCCCTTCGTCGCCATCTACTCGACATTCCTGCAAAGAGCCTATGACCAGATCGTGCATGATGTCGCGATCCAGAAACTTCCTGTTCGTTTCGCGCTCGACCGCGCCGGACTGGTGGGCGCAGACGGGCCGACACACGCTGGCTCCTTCGACCTTGCCTATCTGGGGTGCCTGCCAAATTTCGTGATCATGGCCGCCGCCGATGAAGCGGAATTGAAGCACATGGTCGCCACCGCCGTTTCGATCGATGATCGCCCCTCGGCTTTTCGCTATCCGCGCGGAGAGGGCGTCGGCTTGGAGCTGCCGACAGAGGGCACGCCGCTTGAGATCGGGCGCGGCCGGATCATTCGCGAAGGTAGCGCGATCGCCATTCTTTCCCTGGGAACCCGACTGGCGGAAAGCCTGAAAGCGGCTGACAGGCTCGCCGCTTTCGGTCTGTCGACCACGGTTGCCGATGCCCGCTTCATGAAGCCCCTTGATACCGCTCTCGTTGATAAGCTGGCGTCAAATCACGAGGTCCTGATCACCATCGAGGAAGGCTCGGTTGGCGGTTTTGGCAGTCATGTACTTCAGCATCTGGCCGTGACCGGACAGCTCGACGGAGGCCTCAAGGTTCGCCCCCTCGTCCTCCCTGATGTCTTCATCGACCAGGACAAACCGGACAAGATGTATGAAGCAGCGGGCCTGGGAGCAGACGGCATCGTGCGAACTGTTCTGGAAGCGCTTGGCCGCTCCGTCCAGGCAAACGAGGTCTAGAACCGATCTTCGGTGGCCAGCCCAGGCTGACAACGACCTGTAGGCATCTCTGATGGTCATTACAGGACTTTTCCACAGGTTGATGTGGAGAAATCTTGCAAAGAGAGAAATCGCATCGACATGCGAGAATCTGATGCCTAAGGTTGAACCTGTACTTCGGTACCTGTCCCTCCGCAACCCATCCCCCCAAGCGGAAGCAGGCTCAAGCCCCGGCACTTCGGTGCATGGGGCTTTTTTTTGCCTTTCCCATGGGAAGTCAATGACATGCAAGGTTGGCATTTCTGGGGCAGCCACCTGTCATTTGCCGCTCATCACGCTGCGGCCGAACGTCCTGGACACGTCGCCAGACGCCAGTTTCCTAGCAACGCCTATGGCATGGAAAGCGTCAAGGTCCACATGCACACCCTCGCGCCGTGAAAACACCGCGAAGCCATGCCCGCACCCCGGAGGCTGGCTCAATTGCCTCGCCGCAAGGGCCTCCTGCCCTTGCCCTTCCGTTTCAGGACCGCCACTGCCTCGAGATGCGGCGTGAAAATAAACTGGTCGATCCCCGTTATGCTCTCCAGGCTGAATCCTCCCTCCCGGAGAAGCGCGATGTCCCGCGCAAGCGTCACCGGATTGCACGAAACAGCAACCACAAGACCAACGGACGATTTGGACAAAGCGGCCGCCTGCCCCTTGGCACCTGCTCGCGGCGGATCGAAGATCACCGCATCGAAAGGCTTCAGCTCGACCGGCGAGAGCGGGTCGCGATGGAGATCCCGAACCCGCGTCGCAATCGGTTTCAGGCCCGTCGCATGACGTGAGGCCGCCTCGAGTGCCCCCACCAGTTTCGCATCGTTGTCGATGGCTGCGACTTGGCCAATCCGTGCAAGCGGCAATGAAAATGTCCCAAGGCCGCAGAACAGGTCTGCAATTCTCTTCGCCTTGGCGCTGCGCATGGCCTGCGACGCGATGTCGATCATGATCTTCTCGGCTTCGACCGTCGCCTGCACAAAAGCCCCCGGCGGCGGTGTCACCGCCAACCCATCCACGCCGAGTGTGGGCACCGCCCTCTGCAACACCGTCTCATCGTTGATGGTCAGCCTTGCGACAGGACCGGGAACCTGTGCCTCCTCGGACACCACGGCAGCGCGGCGTTGCCGCCCCTTGCCCTCGACGGCAATCGCCACATCAAGTCCGCCATCTGTGTCGAGGACAGTCATGCGCGCCAAGGTTCGGCCCGACGGAAAGAACTTGCCGAGCAACACCCGCAACCCTGGCAAGGCCGCGATGATCGAAGGGCGCGTGACGGCACATGTCGTCAAATCCACCAGATCGTGTCTCCGGTAGGTGTGATAGCCGATATCGACGCCATCGCTTCCCTTCGCGACCACTCCGAAGACAGCCCGTCTCCGGCTCTGCAATGGAACCCGTTCGAGGGCAATCCCGGCCACGGCCCTCCCCGTGTCCGCTCCATCCCCCACGACACCGGCCAGCGCCTTGCTCAGGCTTGCCTGCTTCCACGCGGTGTAGAACGCATCGGACATGTGCTGAACGGTACAACTTCCGCAGGCCGGATAGTGGACACACAACGACCCGTCGCGGCGCGCCGAACTCGCCCGCTCCACAATCTCGAAATCGCTCGATCCCGGCCGCTGCGAAACGCGGTCACCTGGGAGAGCCCCTTTCACATACTGCTGGGTCACCTCGCCATCATCAGCCGGAAGGCGCACGATGCCATCGCCTTCCTCCCCCACATCCGTTACGGGAAAACCAGCATTATCCGGCACGATAGGTCGCTCCCAGCAGAAATTCCGTATTGCCATCGCCACCCTTGATGGGCGAGGCTGTCGTCCCCTGCAAATGCCAACCGGCGCGCGCCACAAGCCACGCCCGGACCGTCTCGATGGCCTGCCGGTGAACAGCCGCATCACGGACGACGCCACTGCGCGGCACGAGCGATCCAGGCACTTCGAACTGCGGCTTGACCAACGTCACCAGCCAGCACCCGTCCACCGCCAGATCAAGCGCCGCCGGGAGCACGCGGACCAGCGGCAAAAAGCTGACATCTGCAACGATGGCCGTCACCGGGTCCGGCACCTGCTGCCGGTTGAGGTTGCGTGCATCGAAACCCTCGAACGAGATCACGCGCGGATCATCCTGCAGCCGCGGATGGAGTTGCCCGCGCCCGTTCTCGATCGCATAGACACGGTCCGCCCCGGCCTTGAGCAGCGTTTCCGTGAAGCCACCGGTTGACGCTCCCACATCAATGGCAGTGACCCCATGCCCCGAAAACCCGAAGTGTTCCAGGGCATGTTGCAGCTTGAGTGCGCCACGGGACACATAGTCTGCAGGCCCACTTTTCAGCACAAGGACATCGGCATCGGAAACCGTCTGCCCAGCCTTTGTTGCCACACATCCCGAAACCAGCACCTCGCCCCGCAATATCAAGTCGCGGGCCCGTGCCCGGGTCGCAACCAGCCCTCGCGCAACCAGCTCAACATCCAGTCTATGACGTCGATCCACGACCGCTGACTTCCACTATTCCTGAACCTCTCACGCCAGCCTCATATCATAAGACATCCCCAAAACCCTTCCTGGTTTTCTGAAACCAGATGCGGAATGCCAAACCAGCACCAATGCCCAATCCCGACGCAAGGACGAGCAAACCGTTCAAGCCGCAATCCAAATCCATATGACGGCGTGAGCACCTCGCAAGCGGAAATTGATGCCACACTTTGACGTCAGCCGATCTGGCTCTACGGTTGTCCCAAACACCGTACAGCCGATTGGAGGAGATCATGATCCCGAAGACATACCGCCGCGTCGTCCTGGCCAAACGCCCGTCAGGTGAACCGGCGGTCTCCGATTTCCGTGTCGAAACCATCGACATGCCGGAACTGCGCGCCAACGAGGTGCTAGTCCGGGTGGCCTACATGTCGCTTGACCCCTACATGCGCGGACGCATGCGTGACGCGGCATCCTATGCCAAGCCCGTGCCCATCGACGGCGTGATGGAAGGCGGCACCGTCGGCGAGGTTGTCGCATCCGAAAATCCCGCGTTCAAGGTTGGCGACACGGTCGAAGGCCGCCTCGGCTGGCAGGAATACGGCATCAGCACCGGCGGCAGTCTCCGCCCCATTGACACCAGCATCGCCCCCATTTCGTGGTACAACGGCATCCTTGGCATGCCCGGAATGACAGCCTGGTTCGGCCTGTACGAGATCGGCCAGCCGAGACCGGGCGAAACGGTCGTGGTATCCGCTGCATCAGGAGCCGTGGGCCAGCTTGTCGGCCAGCTTGCCAAACTCAGCGGCTGCCGCGTGGTCGGCATTGCGGGTGGCCCGAAGAAATGTGCCTACATCAGGGATGAGCTCGGTTTCGACGTCGCCGTCGACTACAAGACCGCAACATTCGATGCCGACCTGAAGTCCGCCTGCCCCAACGGCATCGACGTCTATTTCGATAATGTCGGCGGACCTGTTACCGATGCGGTGATAACGAAGCTGAACTTCTGGGCCCGCATCCCGCTATGCGGAACCATTTCCGCCTACAACGTCGAGGAACCAGAACTCGGCCCCCGCCTCCTCTGGCCGATGGTCGGCGGGCGCACGAGAATGCAGGGCTTCATCGTTTCGGACTTTGCCCCGAAGTTCGAGCCCGCGCGGCGCTTGATGGCCTCCCTGGTAACGAGCGGGAAGCTGCAATACCGGCAGGATATTGTATCCGGCATCGACAACGTGCCACGCGCCTTCATCGGCCTGCTCAGGGGTGAAAACTTCGGCAAGCTGCAGGTCCAGCTCGGTCCGGACCCCGGCAAGAAGTGAACGCAATCCCCGGAGAGCCGCTCATGGCTTGTCGTCCTCCCCCGCGTGATAGCGGGTGATCACGGCTGAACTGCTCTCCAGCGTCTTGTGCACGGGACACTTGTTGGCGATCTCCAGGAGCTTGTCCTTGAGATCGCCGGCAACCTCATCGCCTTCGATGCGAATGATCCTCTCGAACCGGTCGATTTTCCCGGTTTTGCCGGCGACAGCCGCACCGCAGTCCTCGCAGTGATCGGCCGCGACCTTGCCGTGACGCACCTCGACCGATACCCGCCCAAGCGCCTGCTTCTTGAAATCGGCATACATGCGCAGCGTCATCGCCGTGCACGCGCCAAGGGCTGCCGACAGGTAGTCATAGGGTGATGGCCCGCTGTCCAGCCCACCCGCCGATTTCGGCTCATCGGCCATCAGGCGGTGACGGCCAGCCAACACCGCACTCTGGAATTTGCCCAGTCCGGTCTCCGAGACCACCACGCCATGGTGATCCGCGGCATCAGCGACCTCCTCGGGCAGGAAACGCTCCGCCCAGGCCGCGATCACACCGGCCACATAGCTGGCATCCCGGGGCCGCGAAACCAGATGATCGGCATCATCGAGCGAGACGAAACTCTTGGGATGGCGAGCGGCAAGGAAGATCCTTGACGCGTTCTCGATCCCCACCACATCGTCGCGCGGCGCATGGAAAATGAGCAGTGCCTTCTTCAGTTTTCCGATCCGATCCGCAAGCCGGGTCGCTTCCGCATCATCGACAAACTGCTTCTTGATGCGGAACGTCCGTCCGGCCAATTGCACATCCGCTTCGCCCGCTTCCCGGATCTGCGCGACTGATCCACCAAGTTGAACGAGAACCTGGCTCGCATCCGCCGGCGCACCGATGGTCGCCACCGCCTTGACCTCCGGCACGTCTCCGGCCGCCGCCAGGACCGCTGTTCCCCCCAGAGAATGCCCGATCAGGATCGACGGCGCCTGGAAGTTCTCTCTCAGATGAGCGATCGCGGCGAGCAGGTCCTGCACATTCGACGAGAAATTCGTGTTCTCGAATTCACCCTCCGACGAACCGAGGCCCGTGAAATCGAACCGGAGCACGGCAATTCCGCGTTGCGCGAGACTTTGCGAAATGACACGAGCGGCAAACAGGTCCTTCGAGCAAGTGAAGCAATGCACGAATACGGCATAGGCTCGGACCGGACCGGCTGGCAGATCGAGGCGCGCTGCCAGCTCCTCGCCGGATTGGTTGTTGAACGTTGTCTTGATGGCTGTCGCGGACATCCCGAACGCTCCTTTTCGATCAACACGCCCCGATGGGGGCTCCCGATCATTACCCCGGACAGCAGCTGCGTGACACATTGGCAAGCCGTCGCGCGGACGCCCCACGCCTGCACGTCAAACAACAGCCGGGGCCGTCTGTTGCTTGACCGCGCCGGGCGGGCGGCGCAGACTTCCACCAATGACCGACCTGCCTGACGCAACCGCAACATCCACCGCCGCCTATCTCGGCGAAGCCGCCCATAGGCTGGCCGATTTGTGCACGGCGTGCGGTGCCTGTTTCAGCGCCTGCCCCATGGCCGCACATCTCGACATGCACTCGGCGGACGCCAAGGTGGTCACGGACGGCCTTCGAAAACTGGCGCGTGGCGAACCTGGCCCCGACGAGACCGTGGCCTGGGTCCGCGCCTGCGGAAAGAGCGGCCAATGCATCAAGGCGTGTCCCGAACACGACAAGGGGCTCGACGCCATGCTGCTGGTGCGCATCGCGCGCCAGCAGGCCATCAACACGACCGGACAGTTTGCCTCGAAACCCGATCCAACCGCATTTCCCCGCGTGAAAGTCTTCGCCCGCCTGCAACTGACCGACGAGGAGCAGAAACGATGGCTCTAGCGCAACCCGATGGGACGAGCCCGCGCCCGCGCGTGACCTTCTGGTTTGGATGCAACATGCTGCGCCATGCCGAGATCATCCGGCTGTCCATGCTGCTTCTGGAAAAGGCGGGCTACGACGTGGAAGCCGCAGGAGGTCCGGCATATTGTTGCGGCACGCCTCACGATGCGACCCCTGGCGCCCAGAGCACCATGGCCGCCCGCACCGTGGACCGCTTCAATACGGCCGCGGCAGAAGACGGCCGCGAAACCGTCGTGACCTGGTGTCCCTCCTGCCACATGCACATGGCGGACATCATGGCGCCGGGCAATGCGTCTCACTTCGGCATCGCCCATATCACCGAATTGCTGGCAGCCGCAGCCGACCGCCTGCGACCTCTCTTGACGCACCCCGTCAAACGGCGCGTCCTCCTGCACCAGCACATGGGCTTTGAAAGCCATGTTGCCGTCAATGACCGTGTTGCCGAAATTCTGAAGCGGATTCCGGGCCTCGAACTGGTCGAGGGACCGCGCGTGCCGGGCCACATGTGCAGTTCGCTCGCAAGCGTGCCGGGTGCGCTGAAGAAAGCCCAGGATGCCACCTGGCACACCGCCGCCACCCACGGCTGCGACACCATCGCAACCATTTTCCACTCGTGCCACCGCGAGATGGTCGCCCGCGATGGCCAGAACGGCCTGGAGGTGCGCAACTGGGTTCATCTGGTGGCCGAGGCAATGGGATTGGCGGCGGAGGATGCCTACCGCACATGGCGCAAGGGCGGTGAACCAGGTGCCGATGCCATTGCCCGGGCAGACCCGAGGCTCTACGCGAAATTGGTTGACCCGGAATTGAAGAAGCTGGCACAGTTATAGGCTGCTATTCGCCTTTTCATTTGGACCCGCAATCGCATGGCCACGACGTCTACTGCGCCCTCCTCATCCGTCTCGATGGCGGCGGCATCGGTGCCGATCGTCCTGGCGTTGTGCTTCTCTCATTTCCTGAATGACATGGTCCAGGCCCTGTTGCCGGCCATCTACCCGATCATCAAGAAATCCTACGATCTGGACTTTGCCCATATCGGCTTGCTGACACTCGCCTTCCAGCTCACCGCGTCGATGCTCCAGCCCATAGTCGGCATTCTCACCGACAGGCATCCCCAGCCGTTTTCCCTGGTGGCCGGAATGGGCTCGACGCTGGTCGGCCTGCTGTTGCTGGCCCACGCTGGAAGCTATCCGATGCTGCTTTTTGGCGCCATGCTGATCGGGATGGGGTCGTCGATCTTCCATCCCGAGGCGACCCGCATGGCGCGCATGGCATCCGGCGGCAGGCACGGGTTCACCCAATCGCTTTTCCAGGTCGGCGGCCAGACCGGTCAGGCCGCAGGCCCACTCCTGGCAGCCTTCATCATTGTCCCGAACGGCCAGCAAAGCCTGTCATGGTTCTCCGCCGCGGCCCTGCTCGCCATGATCCTGTTGACCAGGGTCGGCTTCTGGTATCGCTCCCAGGCTCCGAAACCGACCAAGGCCCGCCAGGTCGGAGCCATGCCCGTCCATGGCAAGCTCGCACCCGGCGTTCCGTTGGCCATCGGCATCCTGTTCCTGCTGATGTTCTCGAAGAACGCCTACACCGCCAGCCTCACCTCCTATTATACCTTCTATCTCATGCATAAGTTCGGCGTGGCGATCCAGACTTCGCAACTCATGCTGTTCATCTTCCTGCTGGCCCAGGTGACCGGTTCGCTGACCGGTGGCTACCTCGGCGACCGGATCGGCCGCCGCGCCATCATCTGGCTGTCCATCCTTGGCGCGGTACCATTCACGCTGATGCTGCCGTTCGCCAGTCTGTTCTGGACAGCCGTCCTGACCATCGTCATCGGCTTCATCATGGCCAGCGCATTTCCCGCCATCATCACCTTCGCCATCGACATGATGCCCTCGCGCGTCGGCATGACCGCCGGTCTCTTCTATGGCGTGTCATTCGGTCTTGGCGCATTGAGTGCTGCAGCCCTCGGCGTGATCGCCGACATGACCTCCATCGAAACGGTCTACCGGGCCTGCGCCTTCCTGCCGCTGCTTGGCCTTGCAGCGTGGTTCCTGCCCCACTTCGACGAGCACAAGGTCTGACCCTCTGCGGGACGGCAACCGCCCCAGGCTCAAGGCCCGGGCCGGCCCGGCCCGGCCAGGACATACGACCTGCCACGTCCTCATTGGCAGGGGCCGCGAAGACCTGTTCCGTCGCCAGCCACATTGACGCAGGCGCATTCGCGGTGGCATCGTCACCCGGAGATCTTCAACGACCCAGAAAAAAAGGCACCCCAAATGGCAAAGACGATCACCGCGCATGACCTGAAGAAGGCTCTCTCCGCACCAGGCGAGATCGCACTTCTGGATGTGCGGGAAACCGGCGAGTACAGCCAAGGCCACCCTTTCCATGTGACCCCCCTCTCCTACAGCCGGCTGGAACTCAACGTCGAGCGCCTGTTGCCACGCAAAACGGTCAAGGTTGTTGTCGTCGACGGCGGCAATGGTCTCGCCCAGACCGCGGCCCGGCGGCTTGAGACGCTGGGTTACAAGGATGTCGAGGTGCTCGAAGGCGGCGCGCCAGGCTGGAAGGCTGCCGGATATCACCTCTATGAGGGCGTCAATGTCCCCTCCAAGACCTTCGGCGAAGTTGTCGAGATCGAGCGCCACACGCCACGCATCAAGGCCAAGGACCTTGTCGCCATGCTGGAGCGCGGCGACAACCACGTCATCGTCGATGGCCGGTCCTGGGAAGAATACACCACCTTCTATATTCCCGGTGGCATGAGCTGCCCGAACGGCGAACTGGTTCTGCACATCGACGTCATCGCCCCGGACCCGAAGACCAAGATCGTCGTCAATTGCGCCGGCCGCACCCGGTCCATCATCGGCGCCCAGACCCTGATCGACTGGGGCGTCCCGAACGAGGTCGTGGCACTGGAAAACGGCACGCAGGGCTATTGGCTCGAAGGCATCCCGATCGAGCATGGCGCGGACCGGCGGGCACCGCAGGCCGCCAGGACACCGGAGAGCCTTGCAGCCAAGCGTGAAAAGGCCCGCGCACACGCGGACCGTCACGGCGTCCGCTTTGCCAAGGCAGACGAGGTTATCGCACTCGCCAGCGATCCGGGCCGGACGACGTTCCTGCTCGACGTCCGCACACCCGAGGAGATCAAGCGCGACATCCTGCCCGCCTTCTCCCATGCCCCAGGCGGCCAGCTCCAACAAGCCACCGACCAGTGGGTGGGCGTGAAGGGAGCCCAGGTCGTACTCTCGGATCTCGGGGAGATGGTCCGGGCTCCCATGGTCGGCGCCTGGCTCCGCCAGCTCGGCCACGACGTCATCGTCCTGACCGACGGTGAAGACGCTCGCGCCAAGTTGGAAGCCTCCAGTCTTGCCGCCAAGCGCAAGGCAACCTTCGATGCCAGCCGCATCCGCCAGAAGGAAACAAGCCCCGCCGATGCCAAGGCCATGCTGGACAGCGGATCGGGCCAGCTCATCGATATCCGCCCAAGCATGTCCTATCGCGACGAGGCCATTCCAGGCTCGACCTGGACACTCAGGTCCAAGATCGGATCGGCGCTTGCCGATCCCTCGAAGCCGGTGGTGCTGGTTGCGGCAAGCCCTGAACTCGCCGCCTTGGCCGCTCTTGATCTCACCGAAGCCGGCGTTGGCCATGTCAGCGTACTGACCGGCGGTATGGAGGGATGGAAAGCAGCCGGCAATCCGGTCGCCCCCTCACCCGACACGCCGAGCGATGCCGAGTGCGTAGACTTTGTCTTCCATACTCTTGGCCGCAACGAGGGAAATCTCGACGCCGCAAGAGCTTATCTCGCCTGGGAAACCGATCTGGTCAATCAGATGGACGAGGCCGAGCGCGCATCATTCAGACTCTGAGACACGTCCCTCGGGCAGGCGGCCACTTGGCTGTCGGCCCGAGGGCTCCCAGGACCGATCGACCGAGACGGCATGGTGCACATGCGCCCGCCGCCCCATCTCCCGGCACCGGCATCGTCAATCTCGATTTCAACACAAGTTGCATGAACATTCTTCGATGAAGACCGCAACCGTTGCCCACGTGATGCCCAAGAGCATCGCAGACCGCCGACCGGCTGGGGATCATGAGCTTCAAGACCTCATCCAACTGGTCATCAGCAATTTCGGAGCCTAGTGTGGCAATCGAGAATTTCGCCGTCATTTGGCTGCACCCTCTGAGCCAACGTCCCGATCCGAACCACACTGGTAGACTATTGTTTCTAATGCCCTCTGCAATTCCGCAGCTCGCGAACATGCATCGTCGCAGAAGCTGGCGAACCTCGGAATCAGGACACAATGGCGTTTCAGGTTTGGGTCGAAACGCTCAGGCTGCGACTGCGGTCCGGCGTGTGCGCCGCCCCCGCGGCACACCCGGCCGAAGGACCATACGGCGCGTGAGCGCAAACAAGCCGGACCAATTCCGGTTGAACCGGAATTGGTCTAGTGTTTAATCCGAGACCTCATACCGGACTGGAGCGCCCATGCCCGCCAAGAGACTGATCATGGTTGGCCATGCCGCTCTCGACCGTGTCTACCGGATCGAAGCCTTTCCTCCAGAACCAACCAAGGTCCGGGCCATTGAAGCGATAGAGATCGGCGGTGGCATGGCAGCCAACGCAGCCGTTACGGCGGCACGCCTTGGCGCCCGGGTCGAACTCTGGAGCCGCGTCGGCGACGACGCGCCGGGCACCACGATCAAGGCCGGCTTGAAAGCCGAACGCGTCGATACCCGCTATGTCCAGATGTTCGAGGATGCGCGCTCGTCGACATCCGCGATCATTGTCGATGACCGGGGTGAACGCCTGATCGTGGGGATGCGCGATACATCCATGCCGTCCACGACAAGCCTTTTGCCCCTCGAACGCGTGGCCGAAGCCGACGCGGTCATGGCAGATCTCCGGTGGCTCGAAGCGGCCCGCGCTGTGTTGAACGAAGCCCGCAGAGCCGGCGTGCCAACCATTCTGGACGCCGAACTCGGTGCCCGCGAAGCATTACCCGAACTCCTGGCCCTGGCGGACTACGCCATCTTCTCGAGCCCCGCGCTCAAGGATCTCGTGCGTGGCAAGGACGAGCAGGACGCACTGGACGAGGTCCTGGCCTACGGCGCCAATCATGCTGGCGTCACACTCGGCAGCCGCGGCTACCTGTGGCGCAACAAGGACGGCGACTCAGGACTGGTTCCCGGCTTCAGTGTCGATGCTGTCGATACCACGGGGGCTGGTGACGCCTTCCACGGTGCCTTCACGCTCTTCCTCGCACAACAGAGACCTGTCCAGGAATGCGCCCGGCGCGCAGCCGCTGTCGCCGCCATCAAATGCACACGGCTTGGCAGCCGGGCCGGCTTGCCCACACTTGCCGGATTGGAAGACTTCCTCGCCCGCCACGACACCCCAAAGGGGTAGCGCCAACGCCATTGGCGATGCAGGCCCACACAGACGCCGACTGCTTTACGCCAGAACCAACCGGTTCTGGTTCGTCCGTTTGTCCCCCCTGCCGCCACCGTCGCCGAAATTCAGCGTCCGGATTAACGGCGTATTGAATGCTACGCGTGGCACTTTTTGCCTTGCACATATTACAACCAGTTTAGGAAGTGGCTCCACGCCTTCTGAATTTCCCACAACAAACAGATCACCGACCAAACCAGGACTTTCCCCAAAACACACGGTGCATCATTCCATTTGAAAAGATGAATTCACGGAAACCCCAACCTTCGAAAATGGGTGAGACTTCGTCATTTTTCTACGCGACCGCCCGGCTCCCGGCACGGACAGGCTCGATGAATGAGCCCAAAAAATCAACACAACAGATTGGCCAGAAAAGTAAATCTGTCATGGCGAATCACCGGAAACCGGAAGGCTCCGCTGAAACACGCCCATCGTGAATTGAGGGACTCCCAGACAAGATGTGTCCGGACATTCCGTGGCGCGTCCCGCTTGCACGATTATCCGGCGAACGAATTCGCCACACTCCACCACAGTGGGAAACATTAACGGCGACGGGTTCATTTCGCACTGCAAACAAGCCGCAAATGTCGGCAGCCTGGCACAACAATCAGCGTTGACCCGACGCGCATGCACTGATTTTATGCATGTCCTCGGTACCTTTTTTCCTTTGCCCTTCGCCTTGCCGGAGCACGCAATGGAACCGCAATGGAGATGGGGTCCGATTGAAGGATTCACTGTATCGTGAACCGAAAAAAAAGCAGCGTTTCCACTGGGCCACGAACTGGAGGAGTGATCATGGACGACCGAAAACTCTCGCGGATGATAGGTGCGGTAAAGAACGGTCGCATGTCCCGTCGCAGCTTCCTCCGGCGCATGGCGGCCGTAGGCGTCACCGCGCCATTTGCGAACCAGATCCTGGCCCTGGGCGATGTTGCCATGGCCGAGACGAAGTTCGTCTACAAGGGCACCAAGCGTGCGGCAGGTGGGCCACTCCGGTTGCTCTGGTGGCAGGCACCAACGCTCATCAATCCGCATTTCGCGGTCGGCACCAAGGATCAGAACGCAAGCGGCATTTTCTATGAACCGCTGGCAGGCTGGGACGCGGACGGCAATCTTGTCCCGGTCCTGGCGGCCGAAGTGCCAAGCATCGAGAACGGTGGACTGGCCAAGGATGGCCTATCGGTGACCTGGAAGCTCAAGAAGGGTGTCACCTGGCACGATGGCAAGCCGTTCACGGCCGATGACTGCGTGTTCAACTGGGAGTTCGCCCGTGACCCGGCATCGGCCGCGGTTTCGATCGCCAGCTACAAGGATGTGAAGGTCGAGAAGATCGACGATCACACCATCAAGGTGATCTTCGCGAAACCCACGCCGTTCTGGGCCGACGCTTTTGTCGGATCGCGCGGCATGATCATCCCCAGGCACCTGTTCCAGGACTACAAGGGCGCCAAGTCACGTGAGGCACCGACCAACCTCAAGCCGGTTGGGACAAGCGCCTACAAGTATTCCGACTTCACACCGGGTGATTCGGTCCGCGCCACCGCGAACGAGAACTACCATGTCGCCAATCAGCCGTTCTTCTCCACCCTGGAGATGAAGGGTGGCGGTGATGCCGTGTCGGCGGCCCGCGCCGTGCTGCAGACCGGCGAATTCGACTACGCGTGGAACATGCAGGTCGAGGACTCGGTTCTGCGACGCCTGGAAAAGGGTGGCAAAGGCCATATCCTCATCACCGCCACGGGAAACATCGAGCATATCCAGCTCAACCAGACCGATCCCTGGAAGGAGGTGGATGACCAGCGCGCGAGCCTCAAGACCAAGCACCCGTTCCTGAAGGATCTGAACGTCCGCAAGGCGTTCAATCTCCTGGTCGACCGCGCCTCCGTCGAGAAACACATCTACGGACGAAGCGGCACGGCCACGTCCAACTTCGTGAACAATCCGAAGAAGTACCGCTCACCGAACACGAAGTACGAGTTCAACATCGAGAAGGCCGCCAAGCTGCTCGAGGACGCCGGCTGGAAAAAGGGTGGTGACGGGATCCGTGCGAAGGACGGCGTGCGCCTGAAAGTGGTCTTCCAGACCTCCATCAACCAGCCGCGCCAGAAAACGCAGGCCATCATCAAGCAGGCCTGCCAGAAGGCAGGTATCGAGGTCGAGATCAAGGCCGTCAAGGCATCGGTCTTCTTCTCTTCGGATGTCGGAAACCCTGACACCTACACGAAGTTCTACACCGACATCCAGATGTACACGACGACCATGTCGCAGCCCGATCCCGAGCTGTTCCTGAACCAGTTCACGTCGTGGGAAGCGGCCCAGCGCGAAAACAAGTGGCAGGGCCGCAACATCACGCGCTGGCAGAACGAGGAGTACGACAAGACCTACAAGGCCATGCAGAGCGAGCTCGACCCGATCAAGCGCGCGGCCCTGATCATCAAGTGCAATGATCTCGTCATCGACGATGTCGTGGTGATCCCGGTGGTTGCACGCTCCAGTGCAGCAGCGGTGAGCAACAAGCTGCATGTCCTGCGCAGCGGCTGGGACATCGATCTCTATGCCGTTGCCCAGTGGTACAGGTGAGGCCGGCATAGAGAGGCAAGCCCATGTGCCTGGCATCACGACACGGCGGGAGATGACGGCTCGTGACCAACTACATCATACGACGTCTTCTCATCGCCATACCCAGCCTGCTCGGCATCAGCATGGTCCTGTTCACCGTGCTGGCGCTGGCGCCGGGTGACCCGTTCGAGGAACTTGCCACCAACCCCAACGTGCCACCCGAGGTCAGCGCCATGCTGCGCAAGAAGTTCGGGTTGGATGATCCCGTGTACGTGCGCTACGTGCACTGGCTCTCGGCCATGGCGCAGGGCGATTGGGGCTACTCGTTCACGAGCCGCGTCGATGTCGACACGCTGATCCTGCAGCGTCTGCCGACAACGTTGATCGTCATCGGCGCCGCCCAGATCCTGTCCCTGCTGATCGCCCTGCCGATCGGCATCTATGCCGCCACGCGACCTTATTCGTTATTCGACAGGATAGCGAATACGCTCGCCTTCGTCGGCTTCTCGTTACCGACCTTCTTCACCGGCCTGCTGTTCATACTTCTGTTCTCGATCTGGCTCGGCTGGTTGCCATTCGTCTATCAGGCCGACATATCCTCCAGCGGATGGCAGTTCCTATGGGATCACGTCAAGCAGACCATCATGCCCGTCATGGTGCTCGGCCTGTTCCTTGGCGCGACCCTCGTGCGTTTCGTCCGCTCGGCCGTTCTCGACGTGGTCCGGCTGGACTACGTCACGACGGCCCGCTCGAAAGGATTGGCAGAACGCGTCGTGATCACCAAGCACGTCGTGCGTAACGCCATGATCCCGGTGGTGACCCTGCTGGCACTCCAGATGCCGGCGCTTTTTGGCGGCGCCATCGTGACCGAACAGATCTTCCGGATACCTGGCATCGGCTCTCTCCTCATCGAGGCCATGCAGGTCAACGACACGCCCGTCATCATGGCGGTCACCTTCGTGTTTGCGTGTCTCGTCGTCCTCTTCAACCTGATAGCAGACATCCTGTATGGCTGGCTCGACCCCCGCATCTCCTACAGCTGAGACCGCGACCGGCAACGGTGGCACCAGCACGCAAGTGGTTTATTCACCACGCGTCGAAGCCTGGCGGCGCTTCCGCAAGCACCGCCTGGCCGTGGCAAGCGCCGTCATCTTGTCGATCATGGTGCTTACCATCGCACTGGGCCCCTACATCTGGCCCGTTGCGATCAACGACATCGATTTCGCGGCATCGCTGCAAGGGCCCACCCTCGCGCATCCCTTCGGCACCGACGACCTTGGCCAGGACCTGCTGGCGCGGATGATCTACGGCGGCCGCATATCGCTGGCCGTCGGCATTGCCGCAATGGCCGTCGCGGTCTTTGTCGGGATATTGATCGGCTCCATCGCCGGCATCTCCCGCGGCTGGGTGGACGGCTTCCTGATGTGGCTGACCGACCTGTTCCTGTCGCTGCCGGCCCTGCCGCTCCTGCTCCTGATCATCTACCTGTTCCGCGACCGCCTGACGTCGATCTTCGGCCCCGAAGGTGGCATTTTCATCCTCGTGGTGATCGTCATCGGCGGTCTCAGGTGGATGCCGGTCGCCCGGCTGGTCCGCGCCCAGTTCCTGTCACTCCGCGAGAAGGAGTTTGTCGAAGCCGCGCGCGCACTGGGCGCCTCGACCCCGCGCCAGGTGGTGCGCCACATTCTTCCCAACGCGCTGGGGCCTGTGATCGTCGCCGGCACCATCGACGTCGCCGCCGCCATCATCGCGGAATCAACCTTGTCGTTCCTTGGCCTCGGCTTCCCGCCGGACATCCCGACCTGGGGCCGGCTGCTGTTCGACGCCAAGGACTTCCTCGACATCGCCCCGCACTGGGCGCTCTTTCCGGGCGCCGCCATCTTCCTGGCGGTGCTGACCATCAACTTCATCGGTGACGGGTTGCGAGATGCCCTCGATCCCAGGCGCGTGGTGTAAGCTGCCATGACAGAGCCTCTGCTCAACATCCGCGGGCTGAAAACCCACTTCAAGACCGATGACGGCATGGTCCAGGCCGTGGATGGCGTGGATATCGCCATCAATGCCGGCGAGACTGTTGGCGTGGTAGGCGAATCCGGGTGCGGCAAGACCGTCACCGCCATGTCGGTCCTGAAACTGCTGCCCATGCCGCCCGGCCAGTTCGTTGCCGGCGAAATCCTCTGGAAGGGACGGGACCTGATCCCGCTCTCGAAGGAGGAGATGAACGAGATCCGCGCCAAGGAGATCGGCATCGTCTTCCAGGAGCCGATGACCTCACTCAACCCTGTCTACACGGTTGGCGACCAGATCGCGGAGACCATACGCCGCCACGAGAAGCTGGGCCGCAAGGCCGCGCTCGACCGGGCCGCGGAAATGTTGTCGCTTGTCCAGATCCCGAACCCGCAGCGGCGCGTTCACGACTACCCACACCAGTTCTCCGGCGGCATGCGCCAGCGCGTGATGATCGCCATGGCGCTGTCCTGCAACCCACAGCTCGTGATCGCAGACGAGCCGACGACCGCACTCGACGTCACCATCCAGGCCCAGATCCTGGACCTCCTGTCGGACATGAAGGAACGACTCGGCATGGCCATCATGCTGATCACCCACGCCATGGGCGTCGTTGCCGAGACGACGCAGCGCGTGGTGGTGATGTATGCGGGCAAGGTGGTCGAGGAAGCTACTGTGGAACGGCTGTTCGCCAACCCCCGCCACCCCTATACGCAAGGCCTGATCCGCTCAATTCCGCGCCTCGATCGTGCCGGCGCGAAGGAACGGCTGGAGGCTATCCCGGGTGTCGTTCCATCTCTTCTCCAACCACCCCCAGGCTGCCGCTTCGCCGCCCGTTGCAAGTTCGCGACCGATGCCTGCCTCGCCGCCGTCCCGCCTCTGAAGGAGGTGGAACCAGGGCACAAGGTGGCCTGCATCCTGTAGGACCCTGACTGCCAGACCATCGCCGTCCAGAACGTCGATTACCCCACCCCTTGCACCGGAGCCGTTGCACATCATGACCGAGCCGCTCTTGAAGGTGGAAAATCTCGTCAAGCACTTCCCCGTCCGCGGGGGCATCATGCAGCGCGTGATCGACCATGTGCACGCCGTCGATGGAGTGAGCTTCGAGGTTGCACCCGGCGAAACGCTCGGACTGGTGGGTGAGTCGGGCTGCGGCAAATCCACAACGGGCCGCTGCATCCTGCAACTCATCACGCCAACCTCCGGCAACGTCGTCTTCAAAGGTCGCGAGGTGACCCAGCTCAACGCGAACGAGTTGCGCGCGCTGCGCCGCGACATGCAGATCATTTTCCAGGATCCCTTCGCCTCCCTCAACCCGCGCATGACGGTTGGGGCCATCATCGGCGAGGCGTTGATCATCCACAAGCTCGCCAAATCACGGGCTGACCTGGATGCCCGCGTCGTGGAGTTGCTGGAGACCGTGGGGCTGAGGGCGGAACACATGCGCCGGTTTCCGCATGAGTTTTCGGGCGGCCAGCGCCAACGCATCGGCATCGCCCGGGCACTGGCGGTCGAACCGAAGCTGATCATCTGCGACGAGCCGGTGTCGGCCCTCGACGTTTCGATCCAGGCGCAGGTCATCAATCTGCTGGAAGATCTGCAGGAGAAGTTCGGACTCACCTATATCTTCATCGCCCACGATCTTTCGGTGGTCGAGCACATCTCGAACCGGGTGGCGGTCATGTATCTCGGCCGCATCGTCGAGATCGCGCCTTCCGATGAGTTGTATGCCAAGCCTCTTCATCCCTACACACAGGCCCTGCTGTCAGCCGTGCCGATCCCGGATCCCAGCGTGAAGCGCGACCGGATCAAACTTGAAGGCGACGTCCCAAACCCGATCAATCCGCCATCAGGCTGCCATTTCCATACCCGCTGCCCGATCAAGCAAGCCCGTTGCGCGACCGAGGCCCCGAAGCTCGAGAAGGGCGCCAACGGCCATTGGGTGAGCTGCCATTTCCGCAAGGCCTGACGAGCGCCATGCCCATACGCCCAGTGGTGCTTCAGCCCATCGAAACCGACGATGGCACATGGTGTGTAGACATTTTCAAGCGTGACGATGGCAGCTTTGGTTTTGCTCTCTGCCGTCGCGACCCGGAAGATGGCCGCGGCTGGTCCAGGATCGGCGGTTACGAAGCGATGAGCTACGCGACAAGAACACTGGCGCTCACAGCGGCATGTGCCGTGGCGCCTTGGCTTGCATCCACTCTCCGGCGTCTGTGAAGACCGAAACCGCCAGATACCCTACTCCGCCGCCTCCGTCTCCGGGACATCGAGACCCGCTTCACGATCATAGGCAATGGCGGCAGGATCGCGCTCGGCAGGATCACCAAGGCCGCCGCCTCCCGGTGTCTTGACAAGCAGACGCTCGCCCGACGGCACCATCAGGAAGCCCTTGCCCGGAAACGTCTCGCCGCTCTTGAGCCCCACATAACCGGAGGCACCATTCTGGCCGCCATCGCGCCCGCGCGCCGGATGCTCGATCCGATCGAACGCGGCCAGCAGCTCGAAAGGTTCCCCGATCCGACTTTCCAACTCGATAACCTGACCATGGCCGCCCCGCGTCCGCCCAGCGCCGCCCGAACCCGTCCGGTACTCCTTGCGCCAGAAAATCAACGGCGTGATCTGCTCGGCAATCTCCACCGGCGTGCCCTTGACACCCGACGGATAGGCCGTTGCCGACAGGCCGTCGGAGTTGGGCCTGGCGCCAGTACCGCCATTGGAAGTCACCGCCATGGAGAAACCGTAGTTGCCACCCGTACCGCCCTTGATCTTGCCACGCACATTGAGGTTCCAGAGGCAGGACGTACCCTCCGCCGGAACGCGATCAGGGATCGCCTGCCGCAGACAGCCAAACACCACATCCGGCAACATCTGCCCCAGCACATGACGCGAGCACACAGGCGCAGGTTTCGGTGCATTGAGGATGCAGCCTTCTGGCGCCGTTACCGTGAACGGCGCGAGGGAGCCGGCATTGTTGGGAATGCGCGAGCCGACAATGCAGGCAAGCCCGAACACCGTGTAGGCCGTAGTATAGGAGAGCGGCACATTGATGCCTCGCTCCGCAACGGCACCCGTGCCGGTGTAGTCCACCGTGATCGCGTCATCCGTGACGGTAACAGTGGCCGTCAGCTCGATCGGCTTGTCGTATCCATCGGTAATCATGGTGTTCGTCCAGCTCCCCTTCGGCAGCTTGGCGATCTCCGCCTTGACGGCGGCTTCCGAACGATCACAGATGTGGGCGCCAAGCTCGTCCAGATCGTCCAGGTCGAATTCCGACATCATCTCGGACAGACGCTTGCAACCGACATCGTTGCAGGCCGCAAGCGAATAGGTATCCCCGACCGTATCGACCGGCAGCCGCGAATTGGCCCGGATCATCGCCATCAGGGTTTCGTTGACCTTCCCCTCCTCGATGAGCTTGAGGAACGGGATATAGAGACCCTCCA
>JBKDZY010000260.1:0-1881 GCA_047971765.1 Hyphomicrobiaceae bacterium
TTCCTGTTCGTCCCGATATTGGGACCTTTCTGCGGAGACCGACCCTGGAGGCCCTCACCGGTTACCTAGGCGACACACTCGGCACCCGACACAATCCCGCGCCGGAGACGGGCAAAGTCGAGGCGGGCAATAAAACCAGAAGCACCTGGGAACTCATGGAACTCAGGAGGGGCGGTCCGAATGGGCCAGTTGTCATCACCATCAATCACCCGTTCTTCTACTACCAGATGGCCAACTGCTTTGCGCCCGGGACCACCATTGCGAACCTACGCATTCCCGACCACCAAAGCGTGGAGGCGCAGCGTCATCTCGGCTTTTCTGAGATATGCATGTCTGCGGCGAGGGCGGTGGAGGAGGTCTATGGGCGGCGAACGCTTGTCCTCCTCGGCCTGTGCGTCAACGGTCATGTGGCCCTGCAGGTTGCACAACAGCTCAAGGAAATCGGTGCGGATGTGGCCGGTATTGCGATGATCGACACGTGGTCGCCGCGCAGCTCCGACCACCAATCCCGGATCGCGAACGCGGTGCGCCGATGGACGATCCGTGGTCGCCGCTGGATGCACTTTGGCCGGCACTGGCGCAAGGGCACGCTCTCCTCACGCGATCTCCTCGCG
This sequence comes from Hyphomicrobiaceae bacterium, assembly GCA_047971765.1. Lineage (GTDB taxonomy): Bacteria > Pseudomonadota > Alphaproteobacteria > Rhizobiales > Hyphomicrobiaceae. The sequence continues at coordinate 615 of JBKDZY010000260.1, forward strand.
AAAAACAAGCTGGGCGAGCGATTGATCGGCAAGCTTCTCGACACCGGCAACGTAGCTGCCGAAATTCTCCTGCTTGAGACGATCACCAACCATTTGGTGGAGCGTTCCAACAATTTTGTTTTCAAGCCCTACGATGGAACCGCGATATTGTTCAAGACAGAGGCCAACTCCACCCACGCCATGGAAAAGGCATTCGGCTGGGGCGGGATACTCAATGATGATTGCCCGGTGTACGCAGTCAACGGCTGGCACGACGATGTCCTGGTCGGATGGGACAGGGACAAGGCCGCAAGAATTATTGAAAAAAGGATATTGGATAGTCATGGAACAGACCGTGAAACCAGCGATATCCAGCGGTTCCGCAAGCGTTCAGCCGAATGAAACGCCGGCCCCATTGCATGTCGGGATTATCTTCGACGACCAGGGGAACATCTTCGACTGGCAATGGTGGCTACTGGCGCGTCTGGCGGCAGACAACCGCTTCCGTCTGGCAGCGCGCGTCCTGCCGACCGTTTCCGGCCGTGCGCCGCATCCTACGATAGCCCTGAACCTTCTTCTCAAACTCGATGCCGCGATGTTCGCGCGCTCTCCTGCCTTCGACGCCTGCCTGGTCAAGGCTCTCGTCACGGATCTGCCGGTTATCAACCCGGGGACAACCAACTCCAATGGTTCCCAGACATCGGAACACCCCGGTCTCGACGTCATATTGCGCCTGGGAACAAACCATCTCGCCGGCAACGACCTGTCCATCTCGCGGTTTGGCGAGTGGCATGTCGGGTTCGACCGGACCTGCTGTCCATTTCCCGGTTTCTCCGCTGTCGACGCGGTGCACGACAGTGTCGAGAGCGTCAAGCTGTCGGTCATGGCCCGCAGCGCGGATCACGATGAGCCGGTTGCCATCTCCGTTGCAGACTACTCCCCCAAATTCAGCGCCGCCCGCACGGCATCCTTTCTTGGAGAAAAGGCAGCCGTGCAGTTGCTCAAATCGCTCACCGATCTGACCGCAATGCGGGCACTGCCGGTTGCGGGCGACGAGGAGGAAGTGGCGGTGCACCCCGGACCGGAGGGCGGTTCGGGACCGGCCGCGGCCTACGCATGGCGGCTTGCCAGGAACGTCGGGCACAGGGTTTCGCAAACGCTCCACGTGAAAATGGGGCAGGACATGGCCTATTGGCACCTGGCCGTCGGCAGTGGTTCTCCCGACAATCTGGATGTTGCAGCAGCCAACGACCTCGCGCGCACCGGCTTCAACATGGCCGATCCATTT
>JBKDZY010000261.1:0-4006 GCA_047971765.1 Hyphomicrobiaceae bacterium
ACCAGACTCTGGGGGCGGACGCACGTTCGTGCAACCGGTGAAGCGATCAACCAATAGTGATTAAGGCGAAATCGTCATGATTGCGGCCAAAGTGTGGGGATTTGGCAACGCGATGGCCACAGTCTGTTATCGGATTCTATGTGCTCGATCTGAACTGAAGGGGGCGGGCCCGGGGCTGGGCGCCAGCCGGCGTGCAGGTCACGGGGCGAACGGTGAAATTCAACCATCGTAGCCTTCGATCACGATGACGTCGGCGTTCGAGTACTTGTCCCGGACCGCCGCCGCAGCCTGGTATTCCGGGCTCTCGTAGCAGGCAAGAGCCGTCGCATAGTCCTTGAACTCCAGCACCACGCTCCGTGAACGGGTTTGGCCGGCCTTGGCCGTGAATTGGCCACCGCGAACCAGGAATTTTGCCCCGTACTTTGCGAACGCCTTGGCGTTGAGCGCGACGTACTCCTTGTATCCCTCTGCGTCATCGACATCGACGTGAGCGATCCAGTAGCCTTTTGCCATCGTCGAACACCCCTTTCCAGGTCCTGTTGGCTTCAGTGTGATGGGGCAGTGTGGTCAGGGAATCCGTGCCGAGGCAAGCAGCTCCGTGAACCGGCGGGCCGCAGCGGCCGGGTCGGCTGCGGTGGTGATGGGGCGCCCCACGACGAGATGGGTGGCCCCCTGCGCGATGGCCGTCTCGGGCGTCATGACGCGCGCCTGGTCGCCGACGTCGCCGCCCGGCAGCCGGATTCCCGGTGTTACGATCAGGAAGTCGGCGCCGACCGCCTGGCGCACCAGGGCCGCTTCATGACCGGACGCGATCACACCGTCAAAGCCCGCCGCCTGCGCGAGCTGCGCCCGGTGGACGACAAGGTCGGCAGGACCATGCCCCGTGATGCCTTGCTGTTCGAGATCGGTCCGTTCGAGGTTCGTGAGCACCGTCACCGCCAGCAGTTTCAGGCGAGAGGTCGCTCGCCCCTTGGCCGCGGCATCGAGCGTTTTCCTGTCATGCCCGTGCACCGTCAGGTAGTCGAAGCCCAGGTTCGCGATGTTGGCGGTCGCTTTTTCAACCGTGTTGGCGATGTCGAGCAGCTTCATGTCCAGGAAGACTTCCGCCCCGCTGGCCTTCAGGCCCTGGGCAAACTCGATGCCGCCGCCGAACAACAGCTCCAGGCCCACCTTGTAGCACTTGCCGTCCTGGCCGATGGCCTCGACAAGCTGGCGCGCGCGCAGCACGTCCGGCACGTCGAGCGCAATGAATATCTGTTTCCGTGCGGCTGCCAGATCCATCATTTCGTCATCCCTCTCCGCGGACCACATGGGAAGCTCGTGCCAGTTTCTGGATGACGGACTTCAAAAGATCCATCAGTCCCTTGTCTTTCAGGTGCCCATCCTCACCGAACGCCTCGCCAGCCCGCGGCACGATGATCTGGTCCGGCAGCACGATCGCGCCAAGTCCGAGCTGCAACGTATGCCGCGTCATGATCAGGCCGCGCATCCCGCCGAAGGCACCGGGAGACGCCGCGCCAAGCGCAAACACGCGCTGCTTGAATGTGGCCAGCGGCTCTTCGCCCTCAACCCTGACCCGGCTGATCCAGTCGAGCGTGTTCTTGAGCAGCGGTGCGGTCGAGGCATTGTACTCCGGCGAGGCAATGAAGACGCCGTGGTGCACGTCCATCAACGCTTTGAGTTTCTTGGCGTTGTCGGGCGGCCCATGGTCGGCTTCGTGGTCACCGTCATAGATCGGCATGGGGTAGTCGCCAAGGTCGGCAAAGGTCGCCGCAATGCCATTGGCCTCCGCCACGTCGTGGCCAAGTCGCGCCAGCCGTTTGTTGAACGAGTGTTCGCGGACCGAGCCGGCGACGAACAGCAGTCGTGTCGTATTGGACATGGCCAACTCCACGGGACGATGAGACGGCCCCGGTTTACGGGAGGACGCCCGCCATTTCCAGGGGGAGGATAAGGCGTATAGAGAGCGGCGGGCGAGACAGTCTCTGCCCGGTCCGGTACCTGCCGAGTGCGGCACGGATACCCTCGCCCGCATCGCGACGGCCCGCCGGCCCGGTCGGCAACAGCGGGCCGGGCGCGTTACGCGTCCAGCACCTCGATCAGCGCGGCATTGTAGGCCGCCGGCTGTTCGTACATCACCCAGTGCCCGGCATCGGGTATCGTCCGCGTGATCAGCTCGGGATGGCTCTCGCGGATGACCTCGTAGCGCGCCTCGACCGAGGGCCATGACGTCTGGTCCTCGCCACCCCACACGGCTTTGACCGGGATCTGGATCTCGGGCAGCAGTTGCGCCACTTCCGGGATGCGCGCGAACGGCCGCGATTTGAAGCGGACCTGGCGGATATTCTCCGACTGCAGATAGACGGCGAGGTCGTCGATCCGGGAGGGATCCTTGAACATCAGGATCTCGAGCAGGCCGCGATGCACCTCGAGCCGCTCCTCTTCCGTCATGCCCTCGTATTCGCGCGGGAATTCCTTCCCCGGTCCCTGTGGCAGCCCCAGCGCCGCCGATCCAGTCAAGGTGAAGTCGGCCACATGGTCCTGCAGATGCACCATGGCGTGGCTGGAGACATGTGCTCCGAACGAGAACGACACCACATGTGCGCGCCGGTCCTTCGGGATCAGCGACTTGATGCCAAGCGCCAGCACCGTCCCCATGCTGGCCGGGATGTGCGGATGGGGCGGCATGTCACTCATGCCGAGGCCGGGCAGATCGACAGCGAAGATCTCGTAGCGGTCCTTGAGGCCCACCACCTGCTTGATCCAGTGCGTCCACGAGCCGGAGCCGCCGTGCACCAGAACGAGCGGGGAACCGCTGCCCCAGCGGTGCCAGACGAGGTCGCCCTCGCCACAGGGGGTGCGCAGCTCTTCTCCCTCCGCCAGCACGGACGCGACGATGTCCTCGGGCGAAAGGCCGGAGCCGAGCAGCGGGGCGAGCGGATCATTTTCAGTCATGGCGGTCCATTCACTGTGTGGCGGCGATTGTTGCCATTATTCAGGGAGGCGGCAACGGCGATCAAGTCCATCCGGCGCAGTACTGTCATGGCCGCGCTGGAACTGCGGTCCGAAGTCTGGCAGACGGGCGGCTGGTCGCGCCGGCCGAATGACATGGCAGCGCCGGAAATGGATAATGCAACAGCACCAGAAAGCCGATTGAAAGGGAAAACGATGAAGCCTGTTGATCCAGCCAAGGCAAATGCGGACGTCCGCGCCGTCTTCGACGACATCAAGGCCGCACGCGGTGTCGATGACGTGAACAATTTCTGGAAATACATGGCCAATGAGCCCCGCATGTTGCGTCATACCTGGGAGAGCCTCAAGGACATCATGGGGCCCGGCGCGCTCGATCCTCTGACTAAGGAGCTGATCTACGTGGCAATTTCCGTATCGAACAACTGCAATTACTGCATGGCGTCCCATACGGCCGCGGCCCGCGCGAAGGGCGCCACGGATGCCCAGCTCAATGAGCTCTACGCTGTGGTCGGGCTTGCAAACATGACCAACCGGCTGGCCAATGCCTACAAGGTGCCGGTCGACGATGCGTTCAAGGAAAGTGATTAAGCCACAAAGTCGTGCAAAGTGGCGGTCGTGAGGCTTGTTGCCATCGGATTGCCGCTGTAGGACCGTAGATAGAGCGTGGTGCGCTTACGCGTTCCGGGGACCAGTGGGCTCGCGTCAATGCTGTCGGTTTTGACCGATGACGTCCGCTGTTGCCGGAAAGCATGTGCTGAGCAGGGAGCGTGAGCCGACGGCGAAGGCGGGAAAACGGTCAGGCATGGCGGACAATACGCAGGCAAATGAATGGTATCTGGCTCGCGACGGTCAGCAGCATGGTCCCATCAGCGAGACTGAGCTCAAGAAGATTATTGAGCTTGGCTATCTGAGGCCAACGGACCTCGTTTGGTGTCAGGGATGGCCGGAGTGGAAACCGGCCACAGCCGTGCTGCCGGCAACGCCGCCGGAGCCTGAACCCGCTCCACCGCCAACGCCCGTCCCGCCTCAGGCC
>JBKDZY010000262.1:0-1679 GCA_047971765.1 Hyphomicrobiaceae bacterium
CATCACACCCGAAGAATCGATCATCGTTGGCAACACCGTGCTCTATGGCGCCATTGCCGGAGAATGCTACTTCCGCGGCATCGCCGGCGAGCGCTTTGCCGTGCGCAACTCAGGCGCCTACGCTGTTGTCGAGGGCACCGGCGATCATGGCTGCGAATACATGACCGGCGGCGTTGTCGTCGTACTCGGCGCTACCGGACGCAACTTCGCTGCCGGCATGTCGGGCGGTATCGCCTACGTGCTCGATGAAACCGGCGATTTTGACACCAAGCTCAACCGCGAAATGGTCGAAATCGAAAACCTCGATTCTGATCTGGCAGACCCAGGTTCTCTGCACGAACTCGCCAGCCAGGCCGGCGACGTTGCCGTCACACTGCAAAACGTCATGACTGACATGCGCAACCAGGACGTCGAACGTCTACACGCGCTGATTTCCCGGCATGCTCACTACACAAATTCAAAGCGTGCCAAGGAAATCCTCGCCGACTTCAAGACCTATCTGCCAAAATTCAAGAAGGTCATGCCGGTCGAATATCGCCGCGCGCTGACGGATCTCGCCAAGGACAAGTTGGCCGAAGTCCACACCGGCACCAGCGCCAAACAGTAGACACTGACAACTTTTCAATTGGGGCCCGCAAACGAAGGGCCGCCCGACCGATGGATGTAAGAGACGCCAATGGGTAAGACGACCGGATTTCTCGAACTCGAACGCTCCGACCGGACCTACAAGCCGGTCGAGGAACGCCTAAAGCACTACAAAGAGTTCGTCGTTCCTCTCGAAGAACCTGCAGTCAAGGCACAGGCGAGCCGCTGCATGGATTGCGGCATCCCATATTGCCATTCCGGCTGTCCGGTTAACAACCAGATCCCCGACTGGAACGACCTCGTCTATCACGGCGACTGGCAGGAAGCGGTGCAGAACCTGCATTCGACCAACAATTTCCCCGACATCACCGGGCGCATCTGCCCCGCGCCGTGTGAGGCCGCGTGCACACTGAACATCGATGATGTTCCAGTGACCATCAAGACCATCGAATATTCGATCGCCGAGCGTGGTTGGAAAGACGGTTGGATCATTCCACAACCCTCAGAAACCAAGACCGGCAGAAGCGTCGCCATCATCGGCTCCGGCCCGGCAGGTCTTGCAGCCGCGCAGCAGCTTGCCCGTGCAGGTCACGACGTTCACGTCTATGAAAAGAACGCCCGTCCCGGCGGCTTGCTCGTCTACGGCATCCCCGATTTCAAAATGGAAAAGACCGTTGTCGCCCGCCGCGTCACGCAGATGGAGGCCGAAGGCGTCACCTTCCATTGCGGCGTTCACGTCGGCAAAGACATCTCTGCTAAAGATCTCGAAGCGCGCCACGATGCCGTCCTGCTTGCCATCGGCTCAGAGCACCCGTTCGATTTCTTCGCCAAGTCGCCAGGCCGCAATCTCGACGGCATCCATTTCGCCATGGACTTCTTGCCTCAGCAGAACCGTCGTATCGCGGGCGAACCGCAAAAACCAGGCACCCGGGAAATCTCCGCCAAGGACAAGCATGTCATCGTCATCGGCGGTGGTGACACTGGCTCCGACTGCATTGGTACCTCCTTGCGTCAGGGAGCCAAGAGCGTCACCCAGCTTGAAATCATGCCAAAACCGCCGATCAAAGAGAACAAGGCGCTGTCCTGGCCGCATT
>JBKDZY010000263.1:0-1801 GCA_047971765.1 Hyphomicrobiaceae bacterium
GATGTTACGGACCAATTCGTCATAGGGCGCGTGGGCCATTTCGATGGTCGGCATACCGAGAAAGGCCGTGCCCAGCCCGACAATCGAAACCTCCAGGTTGGTTCGTCCAAGGGTTTTACGCTTCATTCGCCTGCTCCTGATTTTGTGGTATTGTTGGGTATCTGCGCAGACCCTTCCGGAAGGTTTGCTGAAAGCAGATGGGTGTGTTCAAAGTCGGTTGATCGCCCCAAGACCCTCCGGGATGGTTATACCGGACAACCGGCATTATCCCAGTGCCCCTCCCGGAGGTTGTACAGTAAGTTGTCGGATATAGTAAAACGAGAAGAAATCACCACGCAACCATTGGAAATCAACCCATGATCGAATATCGCAGCAAAGTTAATGCTCCCGAATTCCCGTCCCGGGATTGGATCAACGTGGAGCAACCGTTGACCATAGCCGCTCTGCGGGGCAAGATTGTTCTGTTGGAGTTCTGGACCTTCTGTTGAATCAACTGCCACCATAATGTCGCGCAGTTGCGTCGACTTCGTGCGCAGTACCCGGATGAGCTGGTCGTCATCGGCGTCCATTCGGCCAAATTTCCGGCGGAAAAAGAGACCGCCAATATCCGCGCCGCGGTCATGCGCCACGGCATCACCCATCCGGTGATCAATGACGCCGAGTTTCAGGTCTGGAGCAGCTACGGCGTCCGCGCCTGGCCCACCCTGATGCTGATCGACCCGGGCGGAAAGGTGGTCGGCTATGAGGCGGGTGAACTGGACCCGGCGCGCCTTGCGCCGGTTCTTGATGAGATGATCGCCGAGTTTGACGGCCGCGGACTTCTCAACCGCGCGCCGATTCCCGGCCTGCTCCCCGCGGCGGACGTAGAAAGCACGCTGTTGCGCTATCCGTCCAAGCTGCTTCTTGCGCCGGACGGACGGCTCTTTGCGGCTGACACCGGCCATCATCGGATTTTGGAAGTGAATTTGAGTGAAGACGGCCTCAGTGGCGAGATCGTGCGCATCTTCGGCACGGGTGAGGCGGGCTTTGCCGACGGATCGATCGGCAGGGCCCTGTTCCATAATCCCCATGGCCTGGCTTTTGTCCAACGGGAGAACGGGTCAACTCTCTATGTGGCCGATACCGAAAATCATGCCGTACGGGCCGTTGATCTGGTGCGACAACAGGTGCGGACCGTGGCGGGAACCGGGGAAATGGGCCGCGGGTTACAGGCAGGCGGCGGCAAGCTCACCGAGATCAGCCTGCGTTCGCCCTGGGCATTGGCCCCGCTGCAGAACGCGCTCTTTGTCGCCATGGCCGGATCCCACCAAATCTGGCTGATTGTCGACACAATGGAGACGGGCGATGAAGCGCAAATCGGCGTCTTTGCCGGCACCGGCGCGGAGGCGTTGCAGGATGGTCCCCGAGCGGAGACGGCCTTCAATCAGCCCAGCGATCTGGCGTTGGCCCTGGGACATCTCTTCGTGGCTGATTCCGAAGCGAGCGCAATCCGCGCGATTACCCTGGATGATGACATACGTGTGATGACGTTGGTGGGGCAGGGGCTTTTTGACTTCGGGGACGTGGACGGCGTCGGGCCGGCAGTGCGCCTGCAACATCCGACCGGTCTGGCCACGGACGGGCGTCTGCTCTACATCGCCGACAGCTACAACCATAAGATCAAGACGCTGGATCCGACCACGGGCGAGGTGCGCACGCTGATCGGTACAGGCATGCCGGGCAGCACCGACGGGACCTTTGCCCGGGCCCAACTCTACGAGCCAGAGGGTGTCGCTGTCAATGGCGATCTGCTTTACATCGC
>JBKDZY010000264.1:0-16875 GCA_047971765.1 Hyphomicrobiaceae bacterium
CGAGCGGATCAATCGTCGCCTTATTGCAAGTGCAGAGCGCCGCTCGATGGACAGGTTCCTGGATGAGCTGCTGCTGGCGTCGCTGCCCTCGGCCCAGGACCTGCAAATGATCGAGAGGTGAGATGGGGACACGGCCCCGCATGTTGTCGGGCTCCAAGCAGAGGCTGCAAGCACGCTGCGCCGCTGTCACGTTTCTCTCGTTTCCACTGCAGGAGCGGATGGGAATGGGCTGTGTAATCCCGGACAAGGTGACCTTGAACGCGGCAGCGGTGACAGGTGCGGCGAGGTGAAAAATTTCTTCATCGGCAACCTTGTCAGCGTCTCCCGAGGCCGGTGCGGCGGCATGACTCCTTCGCGGGCCGCCCGTCCTGTTGCATCCTTCAGGATGCCAATGATCGGCTCTTCGCTGAACCGTGCAACCTCAAAACCAGGACGTTTCAAGAGGCAGGTCAGCTGCTTTGCCGGTGATCGCGGAAACCGTCTACCCGGCGCCTATATGCGGTTCGTGCGGATCTTCTGTTTGCCGGAATTGGAAAGTATTTCGCGACGTGTCCTGTTGCGTGCGGGATGATCTGATTGCAGATGAGGGCGCAGGAAGTCGGTCAGGCGGGTGGGGACCTGTTGATGCGGTACGGCACGTTCATTGGTCTGCTGGCCGTTGGAGGCGCGATTGGTTTCGGGGCTGTTCTTGCGCTCGAATCATCGAGCCGTTTCGGGAAAACGCGGACGGATCTGCTGGTCTCACTCGAGGCCGATCGCGCCTGGGTCGCCGCGGCCGGGGCCGGCTGGGGGGCGACGAGCCGCCTTGGTACGGTGATTGCCCAGTCGAAGGCTGTTCTTGATGTTCCCATGCCCGAGCCTGCCACGGAGGGGCTTATTGCCGATGTCGTTGCGCGGCCGGATCACGCAGCTGCGCCATCCCGGCTGGCGCTCGACGTCAATGGTGTTGCTGTCGGGCAGTGGGTCTTGAAACAGCCGCGGGCCAGGAGGTGGCTCATTCCGGCAGAAGCCGTCAAAGGCAAGAGCATCCTGCATGTCACGATCTCGACGAACAGGCCCGGTGCAGTGATCGTCCAGGAAATTCGTTTCAAGGATCCTGGCAGTCTCACGATATTCGCAGGCCATGTGGACACCTGCCAGGCGGGGACCATCGTTGGCTGGGCGATTTCCGGCGACATGCCCGCGCCCTTGACTGTCTACCGGAATGGCGTGCCTACACTGAGTTTCGTTCCCGATATCGTGCGGCCGGGTGTCACGAAGGTTGCGGAGATGGATGGGGTCGGTTTCCAGGTGGCGTTGAAGCCGCAGGTCAAGCCTGGAGAGAAAGTGGAGGTCAGGTTCCCGAATGGCAAGCCTGTGCGTGGTGCGGTCTGCAAGCCTTGAGGGCGCGCGTCCGGTGCACGCCCGGACTTGTGGAAGCGGATGAGAGCGGGTTACGCTTTTGCTCGTTTTCCATTTGTGGAGCGTGAGCCATGACACAGGTATCAGGACACGAGGTCGAAGATCCAATCCAATTCCTCGATGTCCCCCAGGCTTGGCGAGGCTGCGACATGGCCAGCCGGGAGGCCGAGTGGTCGTGCCGATGGAGCGATGCGGATGTGGCCGAACTCTCGGCGGCTGCGGATCATGTGCTGGCACTCGGCAAGGATATGACCGACATAACAAGCCGGTGATTTTCCCCTGGGTGCGGTTGCGGACAAGATTGCCCATGCGCGCACCTATCTGCTGAAGGGGCCGGGCCTGTTCCTCTTTCGCGGTCTTCCGGTCGCGGTTTGGGGGCGGGCCAAGGCAGCCATGGTGTTCTGGGGGATTGGGGCGCACATGGGGCTTGCGTGTTTGCAGAACGGAAAAGGGCATGTTCTGGGGCACGTGAAAAACCTCGGTCTCGATTATGCCGATCCGGCGACGCGCGGATACCAGACGAGCGCCAGATTGCCCTACCATACGGATTCCAGCGACATTGTCGGGCTGCTCTGCCTGAAGACGGCCCGCTCCGGCGGACTTTCCTCGGTGGTGTCGTCGACGACGCTCTACAATGAAATGGCGCGGCGGAATCCTGACCTGTTGCGTATCCTGATGGAGCCATTCCATCGGACGCGATGGGGCGAGATCCCCGAAGGCAAGGACCCCTGGGCGCGGCTGCCGGTCTTCATGCCGTTCGCGGGGCGGGTGATCGCGCATTATGTCCGCAGCGCCATCAGGAAAGGACAATTGCTCGACGGTGTGCCGCCGATGACGGCGAAACAAACGCAGGCGCTGGACCTGCTGGACACGTTGGCGGAAGATCCTGATCTGCATCTGGACATGACGTTCGAGCCCGTTGACATCCAGCTCGTCTGCAACCACTCCACTTTTCACAGCCGCACCGCCTATGAGGATCATGAAGATCCGATGCAAAGGCGACATCTGCTGCGTCTGTGGCTTGCATGCGATGATGGACCGCCGCTGCCGCACTGGATGACGGAGTCCTATGAAGGCAAGACGCGGAATGGCCGTCCCAACGGCATCGTCGTGCCGGGCATTGCCCTGAATGCACCGCTCGAGGCGGAATAGTCCTACATCAGGGCCGGGCTTCTTTAGGCCGCATCAATGGAGTTGCTCATGACCCAGGATCGCGCACAGGTGATTGCCGCCGATACATTGCCACCGCCGGTGACGGGCGAGGCTGTCTGGTATGGCCCCGAGATGAGCGGTCGAACGGACTGGATTCATCCGTTCACCGCCGCCGAGACTGCCGAAGTTGAAACTGCGATGCGGCCGCTCGCCGATGGCAGCGTTGATGTGGCGCGGATCACGAAAGCCGATTTCCCACTGCCGACGCTCGCTCCCAGGATTGACCGTGTCAAGCGGGAGGTCATTGACGGGCGTGGATTTGCATTGATGCGGGGGTTGCCGGTCGAACGGTGGTCGATGCGGGAAGCGGCGACGGTGTATTTTGGTATTGGCAGCCATATCGGCAGCGCACGGTCGCAGAACGGCAAGGGGCATGTGCTTGGCCATGTGCGCGATATCGGCCGCAATGCCGAGAACGATCCGACGGCGCGGGTCTATCAAACCACCGAACGGCAGACCTATCACACGGACAGTTGCGACATCGTGGCGTTGCTGTGTCTCAAGACGGCGAAGCGTGGCGGGGCCTCGTCGCTGGTCAGTTCCATGACGATCTACAATGAAATGCGCAAGCGTGCGCCGGAGCTGGCGGCCGAACTGTTCAAGCCGATCTATACCGACCGGCGTGGCGAAGTTCCGGAAGGCCAGAAGCCGTGGCACGAGATTCCCGTCTTCAACTGGTTCGAAGGACAACTCTCCGAGCTCTACACACGGCGCTATATCGAAAGTGCGCGGCGTCACGCGGGAGTTCCGCCATTGACGGACAAGCAGGTGGCGGCCCTCGATCTCCACGACAGCCTGGCGGAGGATCCCGCCATCAACCTCAGCATGGAGTTCAGGCCGGGCGATATCCAGCTCGTCCACAACCACACCATGCTGCATGACCGCACCGCGTTCGAAGATTGGCCGGAGCCTGAAAAGAAGCGGCATCTGTTGCGGCTCTGGCTGGCGGTGCCGGGGGCGCGTCCGCTGCCTCCGGTGTACGCGGAGCGGTTCGGATCGGTCGAAGTGGGCAACCGTGGCGGGATCATTGTGCCAGGTGCGCGCCTCAACGCTCCGCTGGAGCCGGTCTGAGCGGGTATCGCCGGGCCCGCCGAGGTCCGGTGACGGTTGGCTCTTGGCGCAGGCGTCGTTGTGGCTATTGTTGTGGCTCACTTGCACATCATTGAAAGGGCTCCCGCTTGTCACTTGCTTCCCGCACCCTCGAAGTGGCCGATCTCATGGCCGCCCAGGAACTTTATCATGCCAATGGATGGACGGACGGTCTGCCCGTCGTTCCGCCGACCAGCGGCGCCGTAGAGGCTTGCCTGGCGTATGCCGGGCTCGCGCCGGAAACCCTGATTGGCGTGGAGCCGGTCCGGGACCAGCCGATGACGGCGGAAAAAATCGCGATCAACGCCATCATGGCCGGATGCCTGCCGGAGCATTTTCCGGTGGTGATTGCGGCCTGGAAGGCGTTGCTGCAGGAGGAGTTTCTTCTGCATGGCACGACGTCGTCCACGGGTGGCTGCGCGGTTCTGGTCATCATCAACGGGCCGATCGTGCGGAAAATCGGCGCAACGGGTGGTTTCAACGCGCTTGGCAATGCGGATAGGGCAACGTCGTGCATCGGGCGGGCGATCCGTCTCGGGCTGATCAATATCCTCGATGTCCGGCCGGGGGCGATTGATCGCTCGACGTTCGGGCATCCGGGCAAGTTCTCGTACTGCCTGGCGGAGGACCCGGAGGAAACCACCTGGACGCCATTGGCGCAGATGCGGGGTGTTCCGGCGGGGGCTTCCGGGGTGACGGTGATGGCTGCGATGGGGCCGCGCCAACTCATGAACGAATGGACGACGAAGCCCGAGGAAATCCTCGATACCTACGCGGCCGAAATGCGTGCCAACCAGCGGCATTATTCCATCTATGGCGGCAACTACTGCATCCTGGTGCCGCCGCAGCTTCGCGAGCATTTCCACGCGGCGGGATGGTCCAAGGCGGATATCGGCCGCTACCTGTTCGACCATGCGCGGATCAAGCGGGCCGAGTGGGGCGATGTCGGAAAGGGGGCCGTGGTGCGCGACCGCGGCGAGAGTGTCTACAACGCACTCGGCAGCCCGGAGCATCTGCTAGTGGTCGCTGCTGGCGGCCCTGCCGGTGGCTTCGGTGACGTGATTGCGCCGTGGATGGGGCACAAGACGGCAGCCGTCACGGTTGCCATCGATGAGCCTGCCGGAACTTGAGGTCAGGCGGTCCGGGGCCGTGTCTGTCCCGGCCGCAAGCAAGGAGGTGCGTCATGCCGAAACTGGATCGCGATGGTGTTGCCATCCACTACGATGTCCAAGGTGATGGTCCGGTCGTGGTGTTGACGCACGGCTACAGCGCTTCGACCGCCATGTGGCGGGACAATGTTCCGGCGCTGGTCGCGGCGGGCTACCGGGTCTTGACCTGGGACATGCGCGGGCATGGCCAATCGGCGTCGCCGGATGCACAGAACCTCTATTCGGCCGAGCTGACGGTCGGGGATATGGATGCGTTGCTGGATGTGGTCGGGGCCGATAAGGCCGTGATCGGCGGCATGTCGCTCGGCGGCTACATGTCTCTCGCCTATCATCTTGGACACCCCGAGCGTGTCAGGGCGTTGATGCTCATCGATACCGGTCCGGGTTTCAAGAGCGACGCGGCGCGGGAGACCTGGAACGCGCGTGCGCGCTCACGGGCCGACGACCTCGAGGTTCGTGGCGAGGCGGCACTCTCCAAGAGCCGGGAAGCCCATCTCCAGGCACAGGACTTCAACGGCCTGGCGCGTGCGGCGCGTGGGATGCTGGCCCAGGAAAATGCAAACGCCATTACTTCGTTACCCGGGATCAAGGTGCCGAGGCTGGTTGTCGTGGGGGACCGGGACGAGCCTTTTCTTGCTGCCAGTGACTACATGACGACCAAGATCCCGGGAGCCCGCAAGGTGACAATTTCGGATGCCGGACATGCGTCCAACGTGGATCAGCCGGACCAGTTCAACGCGGCTGTCATTGCCTTTCTCAAAGCCATTTGAGGGCTGAGGAGTTTTAAGCTCATGCGATTTGGTTTCTATCTGCCGACGCGGGGGCCTCTGGCAACGCGCGACAGCCTGGCAAAGATCGTCGAGACAGCCGAGACGCTCGGTTTCCATTCCGTGATGATTGCGGATCATATCATTCTGCCGACCACGATGACGTCCGCCTATCCCTATACGGTGGGCGGCAACTTCGTCAGTGATGGCGATTGCTTCGAGCAGCTGTCCTTGATGTCGTTCGTTGCGGCGCGCACGGAGAAGCTGCGCATCGTCTCGAGCGTCATGATCGTTCCGCATCGGAACCCTGTGTTCAATGCCAAGGCGCTTGCCTCCATCGACGTGCTGTCGAATGGGCGGGTCACGGTCGGCATCGGTGTCGGGTGGCTGGAGGAGGAATTCCGCGCCCTGCATACCGCCGACTTCAAGCACCGTGGCGCGGTCACCGATGAATACATCGCCATCTTCAGGAAGTTGTGGAGCGGAAAGCCGACGCGGCACGAAGGCCAGTTCTACTCTTTCGATGAGGTTGTGTGCCAGCCCGCGCCCATCCAGAAACCCGGATTGCCGATCTGGATCGGAGGCCACTCGAAGCCTGCCCTGCGGCGCGTTGCGCGTCTCGGTGATGGCTGGCATCCGGTCGGCGCGACGGCCGCCTCGCCGTTGCCGCCTGCGGAGATGCGGGAAAAACTCGGCGAGATCAAGGTGATGATGGATGCCGAGGGCCGTGATTTCAGCAAGCTCGACGTCTGCTACAAGGCGCCAATCTATGATGGCGGCGTGCCACCCGCAGGCGAGAAGCGGCGGTTGTTCACCGGCGGTGCGGATGCGGCGCTGAGTGATATCGCGGAATTCGAAGGGGTGGGCGTCGGTGAGCTTGTCTTTGATTTTCGCCGCCAGTCGTTGAGCGAAAGTCTCGAGCTGATGCAGCAGTTCTCGGAAGACATCATCCGCCGGAGCTGAATGCAGGAGCGGGAGCGTTCGTGGGTTTTCGCTCGCTCCTGCCCGTCGGGCCGACGTCAGGCCTTGCCGGCCGCAGCCCGGCGTAGAGCCTTCATTTCCTCGAAATTCTTCGTCACGTCACGCATGATGGCGCCGAGGCCAATGATGGTGCCGGACGCATCGCGGAACGGGATAATCGAGAATTCGACGGAGATGCGCGTGCCGTCCCGGCGCAGTGCGGGGACGGCCAACAGGTCGCCTGCACCATATTTGGTCTTGCCGGTCTTCATGGTTTCTGCGTGGCCGCGTCCATGCCTGGCGCGCAGGTTTTCCGGTATGATGATGTCCAGCGGCTGGCCAACGGCCTCCTCCCGGGTGAAGCCGAAAATGCGCACGCAGCCGTCGTTCCACAAACGGATCACGCCGTCCCGGTCAGAATAGAGAATGGCGTCGGGCGAACCGGATACGATGCGTTCTGCAATTTCCATTGGTGTCATCTGAGTACTCGCGAGTGTTTCTATGTCTGACTTCCTGGATCGCCGTCAGCCGCGGATGGCTTCAGGAAACACGGCGATGAAATCCTTTGGTTTGATGGCGATGCTGGCGAGGGTGTGCCGGTCAAGTTCCGCAAGGAAGGCTGCCATGGCACGACGGAGGACGGCCGGCAGCTTGCAGCAGCCGCCAACGATGCAGGCCTCCTTGCACGAGAAGCATTCGACCAGAGCGAAGTCCGGCTCGGTGTCCCGGATGACGGCGCCGAGATTGATCTTGTCGGCGGGCCTGGCAAGCGTGACGCCGCCGGTCCGTCCGCGCACCGCGGTCAGATAGCGGGCCCTGGTCAGGGTGTTGACGACCTTCATCAGGTGCGCGCGAGAGATCCGGTAGTTGGACGCCATTTCCTCGATCGTAACCAGGCGGCCATTGGCTGCGTGCGTATACATCAGCACGCGCATTGCATAGTCAGAGAACCGGGTAAGCTGCATCGTGTTGCCTGCGACAATTGATTTAAGATTCATTGTTGACATGTCTTTTCCGGGATTTCAATAATCCAATAGATATAATTTAAATGCATCTATTGGGTGAAACATGCCAGATGACATGCAATTGAATCCATTGGCGAAGACAGATGAGAGGATGGTTCCGGGCACGACGGCCGACACCAACTTCGACGAAGATGACGGTCTGCTGGGGACAGCCTTGCCGATCATGCTTTTTGCATATATCGCGGCACTCGCCATCGTGACGTTCACGTTCTTCGCCGCCGGCGAGGCACTCCTTTCGATCGGCGTGTGCTTTGCCTACGTGGCGATGTTCTTCGGCGTGCCGTGGCTGATGGCGCGCATCCGGAACGCTCACGACACGCGGTGGAAGCCGGACGCTCCCAGCAGACACTCCCACGAGATTGAGGTCTACAGCGGAAAGATCGGACGTTTCGAGGCGATCCTGCAGATGGTGATCGTGCCGCTCTGCGTGATGTTCATGTTCGCCGCGTTTGCCGTTATATGGTTGATGGAGGCGCCTTGAGGCCCGCATGACTTTTGTCGTCACCGAGAATTGCATCAAATGCAAGTACACCGACTGTGTGGAAGTCTGTCCCGTGGACTGCTTCTACGAGGGTGCCAACATGCTGGTGATCCATCCGGACGAATGCATCGATTGTGGCGTGTGCGTGCCGGAGTGCCCTGCCGAGGCGATCTTCGCCGATACGGAACCGGCAGCCACGGAGCACTGGCTTGAACTGAACCGCAAATTCGCGGATCAGTGGCCCAATATCACCGGCAAAAAGCCGCCCATGGATGGGGCCGACGAGCAGAACGGTCGTGCCGGGAAGGGTGACGAGTTCTCGCCCGAGCCCGGAGATACGGAAAGCTCATCGGCTTGAGTGGGCCCTGGCTATTCATCACGCTACGCCGCTCGCCCGGCCA
Source organism: Hyphomicrobiaceae bacterium (assembly GCA_047971765.1). Lineage (GTDB taxonomy): Bacteria > Pseudomonadota > Alphaproteobacteria > Rhizobiales > Hyphomicrobiaceae. The sequence goes on from JBKDZY010000264.1 coordinate 8,506, forward strand.
TCCTGCTCGATGATGTGCGTTGCTGATTGTCGATAGATCAGCGCTGGATCATCAGTGAAACGGCAGGGGGCGGACGGGTGAGGCGATCATCATGACATTGTCACCCCGGCCCGTTCGCCTGCTTTGCTGTCGCCTCAACTGTCGAAACGGACGCGGCGGCAGTCGGGCTTGAAGGGGGATGAACTGCCAGGCGCTGCCGGCGCCCGGCGGTGGTAGACCGACTTCGTGATCTTGATCCGGGTCACGAGTTCGCCGTTCTGTTCGAGTGGTGTGTCGGCGGTGCCATTGATGATCAGCGCATAGCCGCCCGGTTCTGTCGGCGGCCAGAACAGCGTAACGTTCTGGTCGTTGACGATATTGGCGGCGGCGCTCCCGCCAAGCGGACATGAAATGGCACCTGACTGCATGTCGATGGTGACATGGCTCGTGTGTGGGCCGTTCCTGCTGGTGGTCAGGAGGAAGGTGTCGTGGCCGAATTGCTGGATGGCGTCGTCGAGGGTCGGTGAAGTCATGCTGCTCACTCGCAAATGGGTTTGGATTCGCCGTGCAATCGTGGTCTTGGCGCAAAACTAGGGGACATTAGAGGCTTTTACAATGCATCTTTATGGCGCGGGCTTCTCCGCGGTATATGTTGCCGCATTGCACGGCATGCATTAAGAGTCATTAAAAATGAATCTTATGGAGTTGAACAATGGAAACTGACCTGCGCCGAAGTGCTCCTGGTCTGGCGGTGGGAGTCGACGAGGCCATGATCCATAAGCTCGTGCATACGTTCTATGCGCGGGTGCGCAAGGATGATCTGCTCGGGCCGATCTTCAATGGGGCGATTGAAGACTGGGATGCCCACCTCGCCAAGCTGTGCGATTTCTGGTCCTCGGTCGTTCTGATGTCGGGCCGCTACAAGGGCACGCCGATGCAGGCGCATGCGTTCCTGCCGGATATCTCCGCGCGGCACTTCGTGCGTTGGCTGGAGTTGTTCAGCGCGACTGCGGGAGAGGTGTGTCCGGAAGAGGCTGCGGCGCTGTTCGTGGACAGGGCGCACAGGATCGGGAAATCCCTGGAGATGGGTATTGCACTGCATCGGGGAGAGGGGCCACTCGCGACGTTGTGAAGTTTCAACCGGCTGGATGTGTCTGATCTTCTGTCGGCTGTAGATCGGTTGGGCGATCGAGGATCCGATTTCCGAGACCGTTCGATTTTCATACGCGAGGTGTGTTTCAGCTCCAGCGCGAGAACGGATTGAGCACCAAGGCCGCGTTATAATAGCGCTCGTCGTCGGTGACCTCCTTGCCAAGCCAGTCGGGTCTTGCGAACTCCTCGTCGATGCTCTTCAGTTCCAGCTCGGCAATGACCAGGCCGGCATTCTCACCTTCGAAGACGTCGATCTCCCAGGTGTGGAGACCTGCAACAATGATGTTGCGGGTCTTTTCGATCATTGCCCCCTCGCAAATGCCCAGCAGGTTCTCGGCCTCTTCCACCGGTATGGGGTACTCGTATTCCTGACGGACCATGCCCGGGTTGACGGACTTGATCGACAGGGTGGCAAAGGATGCATCCGTGATGCGTGCCCGGACGTTTGCGCGCGGGCCCTGGGCGATGTAGCCCTGGCGAATGCGTTTCGCGGATGACACATGCCTGCGCCAACCGTCATCCTTGACGATGAATTTTCGTTCGATTTCCTGAGGCACTGCCATCAAACCCTTAAGCCTTGGCGATTGTTCACGCAGAAGGCGACCGGAAGCCCGCCTGGGAGCAATCCACATAAAGTAGCAGGTGTCGCCAGATTTCAATCCCCGAGGTCGCTCAAAATCGACAGTCGCTGGCGGGCCCGATGAATGCCGCTTGTGCTTCGGTCCATCAACTGCGTCAGCCTGCCCACGATCGCGGTCATGGCAACCGGCTTGACCAGGAAGTCGTCGGCTCCGATGGCGATGGCGCGGGCGCGATCTTCGGAGCCGGATCTGCCCGTCACCATGAGAACGGGAAGGGTACAGAGGGCCGGCGAAACCCGGATCTTGCGCAGGATCTGGATGCCGGCGAGGCGCGGCAACGACCAATCGAGCAACACGACATCGGGCTTCAGGCGGAGAAGCTCGTCGAAGGCAGCGGCACCATCGTCGATCCAGTGGACGTGGAAGCCGACGGCCTCGAGATTGTATCGAATGAGCAATGCCATGTCGGGATCGTCCTCGACGATTGCAACATTGGCAGGCGGCGTTGCGAGGGAGGGGCAGGGTGCACTGGAGTTCACGGGCGTCATCCTGGAAAGTTCGGCGCGAGTGGCCATTACCATGCATGGGCACGCTGGAACCAAGGGCAGCATGAAAGCGCATGTTCGCGACGTTGCCATGACATCAGGGGCGCATTCCGGGCGATGGATGGCGTTGCCCGGGTGAGGGTGGTTTTCCGCACGAGGATCGGGACGGTGTAGTCAAAGCGTCACGTGGCGATGCTAGAGCCGCCGGCAAGGTTTCATGGAGCAGGAGCTCGGTGCGGCAATGTCTGTGGCGATAGAATTGAAACGAGTGAGCAAAACGTTCGGACGTGGTCCGGCGGTGCTGGAGGATGTTTCCCTGCAAATCAATCGTGGCGAGATGGTCGCCCTGATCGGGGCGTCGGGATCGGGAAAATCCACGCTCATTCGGTCAATTGCCGGTCTGACCGCGATAAACGGCCAGAATGACGGCCGCATAACCATTCTGGACGAAGCCATGCAGGAGGGCGGCCGCATCACACGCGCCGCCAAGGGTATCCGGTGCCGGATGGGAATGGTTTTCCAGCAGTTCAACCTGGTTCCGCGCTTGTCCGTGTTGATGAATGTCTGCCTCGGATGTCTTGGTGGCATCAGCCGCGTGAGGGGCACGCTGGGAGTCTTCTCAATGGATGAGAAGCGGCGCGCCATGCATGCGCTCGAGCGCGTCGGCATCGGCGCGCAGGCGCTGAAGCGCGCGACAAACCTTTCCGGAGGCCAGCAGCAGCGTGCCGCCATTGCCCGCTCGCTGGTGCAGGGTGCCGATATCCTGATTGCCGATGAACCGATTGCATCCCTTGATCCGAGTTCGGCCCGGCGCGTGATGGATATCCTGGCGGAGCTCAATCACCAGGACGGGATCACGGTTCTCGTTTCACTGCATCAGGTGGAATATGCGCTGCAGTACTGCCCGAGGACCGTGGCGTTGCGTGATGGGCGGATCGTCTATGACGGACCTTCCGAGAAGCTCACGCCGGATTTCCTTGCCGAGCTTTATGGCGACGAGAGCGGTTCGTTGATGCTGATGCCGGGCAAAGCCGCGAAGAAGCCAAAGGCTGCCGCGGGCCGTCCGCCACCCCACGGGCTCCAGGAGGCCTGGGCGCGGGAAGCGATCGGCGCAGCCTGACGCGGCGCCTGGGCTGCGTTGAAGCCGAACATGTTGACGACAGGTTTCCGGCCCCAGTCGTGCCGCTGCTGGGCCCGGGGGAAGTTTGCGGCAAACGATCCTCTCATCCAGAAAACACCCGGAGCAATGACATGCTACGTAACTCCTTGAAGGTGCTGATCGGTGCGGCGACGCTCGTTGCAACGACGGCGGGCGCGCTGGCCACGGAGATCAATTTCGGAATCATAGCCACCGAGAGCAGCAATAATCTCAGGAAGGTCTGGACGCCGTTTCTTGCCGACATGGAGAAGCAGACGGGGCTGAAGGTGAAGCCGTTCTTTGCTTCCGACTATGCCGGTGTCATCGAGGGCATGCGGTTCAACAAGGTCCAGATCGCGTGGTACGGCAACAAGTCCGCCATGGAAGCGCTGGATCGTTCCAATGGCGAGATCTTCGCGCAGACCGTCGACAAGGATGGGAACCCGGGCTACTGGTCGCACATCATCGTGAATGTGGACTCGCCTTTTCACAAGCTCGATGACGTCCTGAAGTGTGACAAGTCGATTGATTTCGGGATGGGTGATCCCAACTCGACCTCCGGCTTCCTGGTGCCGACGACCTTCATCTTCTCGGCCCGCAACATCGACCCCAAGACGTGCTTCAAGACCGTGCGCAACGCCAACCACGAGGCCAACGCGCTGGCGGTTGCCAACAAGCTGGTCCAGGCGGCCTCGAACAACAACGAGAACCTGGCGCGTCTCGAGAAGGCGCATCCCGAAAAGCGCAAGCTGATCCGTGTCATCTGGACGTCGCCGCTGATCCCCTCGGACCCGTTGGTCTGGCGCAAGGACCTTGATCCTGCACTGAAGGCGAAGATCTCGGCATTCATCTTCGGGTACGGAAAGACGCCCGAGGAAAAGAAGGTGCTTGCCGATCTTGGCTGGGCGCCATTCCGCAAGTCTGACAACAACCAGCTGCTGCCGATCCGCCAGATGGCGGTGAACAAGCAGATCGCCAAGATCAAGGGTGATGCCAAGATGTCGGATGCGCAGAAGACCGAGGCCATCGCGCCGCTGCAAAAAGAGTTCGATGACCTTGGCAAGCAAATGGCTGCCTTGAAGAACTAGTGTCCCGACCGCGATGTTCGTCAGTTCAAGCTGCACATCGGTACGAACTTCGCGGTCTATAAGGACACTAGCGATATCATTGGCCTAGTGTGGCGGTTCCGGGGTGGGCACGATCGGTCGGGCTTGTTGGTTCTCATGCGCCCTATCGGGCTAAAGGCCGCGCTCGGCGAGGGCGGGGATCAAGCCCCGGGGCGCAATCTCGGCCTGGCTGTTTCAACCTGAACCGGAAACCCGAAAAGAGCGCGCTCTTCATGAGCAGGCAGGCGATATGCACAGGCCAGCGGCGCCTGTGCCCCTGTTCGACGATTGTTTCCGCCACTCAATCCTGAAGGCACTTGCCCGATGTCACCAACGCAAACCGACGGTCAACCGGCTGGCGATCTCAGCGCGGTCGTTGTTCCCACAAGATCAACGTGGGACAGGTGCCGCCTGTTGCTGATGCTCGCTCTTGTCGTGGTCCTCCTGGCGTGGAGCTGGTCACCAGTCGAGATGCACAAGACGCTGCTTCTCTTCACCGACTGGCGCAATATGGCCGAATTTGCGGCGGGCTTCGCGCATCCGAACTTCCATAACTGGGACATCTATGTCCGCGCCATGGTCGAGACCGTCCAGATCGCGGTCTGGGGAACGGCGCTGGCGGTCGTTCTCGGCGTGCCCTTCGCCATACTCAGTTCATCCAATGTCATGCCGCAATGGGTCGTGCAGCCTGTGCGCCGGCTCATGGACACATCGCGCGCCATCAACGAGATCGTGTTTGCGCTCCTGTTTGTCGTTGCCGTCGGGCTTGGCCCGCTGGCCGGTGTCCTGGCGCTTGCCGTGCACAACCTTGGCATTGTCGCCAAACTGTTCTCGGAAGCCGTGGAGGCCATCGACCCGCGTCCGGTCGAGGGGATCCGCGCGACGGGCGCGAGCAAGCTGCAGGAGGTGATCTACGGCATCATTCCCCAGGTGATGCCGTTGTGGAGTTCGTTCACGCTCTATCGCTTCGAGACCAATGTCCGTTCCGCCACGGTGCTCGGACTTGTCGGTGCGGGCGGCATCGGGCAGCCGCTCTACGAGAACATTCGTTCATTCCAGTACTCGGAGACGGCGGCGATCATCATCATCGTCGTGGTCACGGTGATGATGATCGACATGATGAGCGCGCAACTTCGGCGCTTCCTGGTTTGACGGTGTGATGCGTCCGGTCCGGTGGCCCGCATCGGGACATGGCCACGGTGACAGCGTCTGAACCGTCAACCGGCGCTGACAAGCTGTCCGATCCGGTCCTTCTGGATTTCGTTGGTGCCGTCGGCGAAGGCTGCGATCTTGGCAGCCAGCATGTGACGGGCCAGGGGGTATTCCGAGCGCAGGCCGTTGGCGCCAAGGATCTGCATGCATTCCGGCAGCGTGCGCATGGCCATCTCGGCGGCGACCTTTTTCGCAATGGCGGCCGCGGCAACAGCGTCCTTTCCGGCGCCGACCAGATCAGCCGCCTGATAGGTCAACAGGCGGGCGGCCTCGAGATCGGCGGCAATGTCGGCGACCTTCCAGCGAAGTCCCTGATGTCCGGTCAACGGCTTGCCGAATGCCTTGCGGTTGGCTGCGTACGCGGTGGCAATGGCCAGGGCTTCGCTGACCATGCCGCAACACATGGCGGCGACGTGGGTGCGGGCGGCGTTGATGGAGCCGAGCGCCTTGCCGAAGGCTTCTCCCGGCTGCATGAGGACGTCGGCCTCGGGCACAACCGCGTTTTCCAACGTCAGGTCGCAGATGCCGGCCACGCTGCCGACCTCGAGCGCGTAGGGTTCGGAGAACGTGCAGGTGTCGGCCCGCAGATCGACCAGAAAGGCCGCGATACCTCTTCCGCGCAGGCCCGGGTCGGTCTGGGCATAGATGATGCCGAGGTTGGCCAGCGTCGAATGGGTGACCCAGGCCTTGCGACCGGTCAGCCGCCATCCCTCCGCTGTGCGCTCGGCCCGGGTGGCGGTGGCGGCGAAATCGCTGCCCGACTGCGGTTCGGTCAAGGCAAGGGCAATGATGGTATCGCCGCGCATCAAGCCTGGCAGGAAGCGCCTGCGCTGGTCATCCGTGCCAGCCTGCACGAGCCTTAGCGGCGCGTTGAGCAGATTGATGAGGGCGAACGATGACGGCAGGCAGTGGCGGGCGATGACCTCGGAAATGCCGACCTTCGCCAGGAACGATGCGCCGCCGCCGCCGAGATCCGCGGGAACACAGGCGGTGAGCAGGCCGCTTTTCGCCCAGGCGGATACGACATCGCGCGGCAGGCCGGGTTGGCGCTGGCGCTCCCAGTGCGCGGCATTGGGCTTGACGTGCTCATCGCCGAACTGCTGCGCACGCGCGATCCATTCCTGGTCGGTTTCGGTCAGGGGGCGATAATCCCGGATGTCGGATCTGGCTTTCATTGTGCGACCTTCTGTTGGCTTGGCACAGGAGTGTGGCAAGACCCGTGCGGAAATGAAAGTGGGCGATGGGGCCGTGCCCGGGCGCCTCCACCATCGGCGCGCGTGGCCGAAGGCCCGGGCGTGGTGAGAAATCGTTTCCAGCGTCTGCAATGCGTGCCAGGGTTAGAGGGCTGGGCGGGAGGTCTGCCGGTCCGGTCCCGTGCCCGTCTCCCCTTGGTTCAGCAATGTCCGCAACGTCTCGTCTCCCAGCGCTCGCCTTCGCCGTGGTTTGTCTGGGCTCCGTCGCGGCCCCACTCGATAGTGCCGTGAATATTGCCTTTCCCTCCATCACCCAGGCATTGGGGCTCGAAGTCGGGGGGATCCGGTGGGTCATCATCTCCTATGTCCTGACCTATGCGAGCCTGATGCTGGTGTGCGGCAAGCTTGGCGACCTGTTCGGCTACCGGCGGATCTTCCAGGCTGGACTGGTCATTGCGGCTGCCGGTTTTCTCGGCTGTGCGGTGGCGACACAGCTTTCATGGCTTTTGCCGGGGCGGATCGTGCAGGGCATCGGGATTGCCCTTGCCTGGAGTTGCGGACCGGCGCTGGCGACCTCGCTTTATCCTGAGAGCCAGCGGACGTGGGTGCTGGCTCTCTACGGCGCGATCATGGCGGTGGGCGTTGCGCTCGGGCCGCTGGCTGGCGGGTTTCTCGTGGAGCGCTTCGGGTGGCCGGTGGTGTTCTGGGCGCGGGCGCCCATCGTGATCGCGGCGTTTGCGCTGTCATGGCTCATTCCATCGGGGGAGCGGGCGGCGGGTCCGGTGCGGTTCGATTGGCCGGGAGCGGTGCTGCTGGTCGGTTGGATGTCGTGTTTCCTGCTGGCGGCGGCGCGGCCGGACGTTCCCGCGCCGGGGACCGTGGCATTGGGGCTGTCAGGTCTTGGTGCAGTGCTGCTGGGCCTGTTTCTCCGACATGAAGGGCGAACACCGGACCCGATCGTGCGTCTGCCGTTGTTCCGGGATGGAGATTTCGCACTCTTCAATGCGGGGAGCGTCATCGTGAATTTTGGCGGGTTCGCCATCATGCTGCTGGTGCCGTTCCATATCGCGCGGACGTTGGAGCTGGCGCCGGGGGTGGGCGGATTGCTGCTCGGTTCGAATGCCATCGGCATCATCGTGGGCTCGTGGGGCGCGGGGCGTCTCGTTGCCTACCTTGGGCAAGGCCGCGTGGCCCTTCTCGGGGCCGGCTTGTCGATTGTGGGATTGTGCGCCGTGGCGGTGACGACGGCGGCAACACCGTTCGTGCTGATTGTCGGTGGGCTGCTGCTGCAAGGGATGGGGATCGGCCTGTTCCAGATCGCCTATACAGATGCCGTGCTTGCGCATCTGCCGAAGGGGGACCGGGGTGTGGCAGGAAGTCTCACCATGGTGACGCGGACGATCGGCGTTATCGGCGCCGCCGCCGGTCTCACGGCGCTGCAGTCGGCGTTGATGACACAACTTT
>JBKDZY010000265.1:0-2399 GCA_047971765.1 Hyphomicrobiaceae bacterium
GTCTTCAGGTTGTGGTCGATCTGCCTGTCCCAGATCTCTTCGCTCATGGACACCGCATCGCCCGGTGCCGAGCCGCCGACGTTGTTCACCAGGATGTCGATGCGGCCGAACCGCTTGACGCAATCGGCAACCGCGGCTTCCACGTCTTTTGCGCTGGTCATGTCCACCGCGCGCGTGGCGCAGGTGCCGCCTTCCTTCTCGATGAAGCCCTTTGTGACGTCGGCTGCCTCCTTGCGCAGGTCCACGCCATAGACTTTTGCACCTTGCCGGGCCAGCAGGACGGCGGTCGCCTTGCCGTTTCCCCAGACCTTGGCATCAGGATCGTCACCGACCGAGCCGGCTCCGGAGATGAAGGCGACTTTATCTTTCAGGCTGAGCATGTCCGTCCTCGTTCTGCAGAAGTTGCCCGAGATAAGCACACGTGGGGCCTGTGGCCAATGCCCGGGCGCCCGACTGGCATGCGTCCTCTTTCCCTGGACGCGGAAACCTGTAAACGTAGCCCATCAAACCGGAGGAAATCTGATGGCAACCATGAAAGCGGGCGATGCCATCGCCCATATCCTGAAACGCGAAGGTGTGGAGTGGTTGATCGGCTACCCGGTCAATCATATTCTGGAGACGGTCGCCAAGGTCGATGTGCGCCCCGTCATCGTGCGCCAGGAACGCATCGGCCTGCACATGGCTGACGCCATCAGCCGTGTCACGTCGGGCAAAAAGATCGGCGCATTCGCCATGCAGCACGGGCCGGGCACCGAAAACGCCTATGGCGGCGTCGCGCAGGCTTATTCCGAGAGCATTCCGATCCTGGTCATGCCCATGGGCTATGCCCGCCGCATCGCCTGGGTGGAGCGCAACTACAACGCATCCGTGTCCATGCGCTCGATCACCAAGTCCGCCGAGCCGATCACGTCGGCCAGGGAACTGCCGAATATCATGCGGCGTGCCTTCCAGCAGTTGCGGTCTGGCCGTGGCGGTCCGGTGCTGGTCGAGGTGCCGACCGACGTCTTCAACGAGGAGGTTGATCCCGACACCTATTTCTCGCCTTCGCCGATCCGCACCGGCACGGATCTCGAAGCGGTCAAGGTTGCGGCCAAGCGGCTTGTGGAAGCCAGGCGCCCGGTCATCTACGCGGGCCAGGGCGTGCACTGGGCCGAGGCCTGGGGCGAATTGAAGGAACTGGCCGAGCTGCTTGCCATTCCGGTCACCACCAGCCTCGAGGGCAAGAGTGCCTTCCCGGAAACGCATCCCCTCTCGCTGGGGTCGGGCGGTCTCGCCATTCCGCAGACCGTGCGCACCTTCCTCGACAAGTCCGATCTCATCCTTGGCATCGGCTGCTCGTTCTCCGAGACCAACTTCGGCGTCAAGATGCCGGCCGGCCACAAGGGCATCATCCAGGCGACCCTGGACCCGGCGGACATCAACAAGGATGTGGAGGTCTCCCTGGGGATCGTCGGCGACTCGAAGATCGTGCTTCGCGCGCTGCTTGACGAGGTCACCCGCCTGCATGGCAAGTCGCCAAAGGACCCGAAGGCGGTCGCGGCCGAGATCAAGGAAGTCTACGAGCCCTGGCTCGCCAAGTGGATGCCCAAGCTCACCAGCAACGATGCGCCGTTGAACCCCTATCGCGTGCTTTGGGACCTGCAGCACACCGTCGATATCGACAACACTATCATCACGCACGACGCCGGCAGTCCCCGCGACCAGCTTTCGCCCTTCTGGAAATCGACGACGCCGCTTTCCTACATCGGCTGGTGCAAGACCACCCAGCTCGGCGCCGGCCTGGGTTTCGCCATGTGCGCCAAGCTCGCCAAGCCGGACAAGCTGTGTATCAACGTCTGGGGCGACGCGGCCATCGGCTTCACCGGCATGGATTTCGAGACCGCCGTGCGCGAGCGCATCCCGATCCTCTCGATCCTGCTGAACAACTTCTCCATGGCCATCGAGTTGAAGGTCATGCCGGTCTCGACCGAGAAGTATCGCTCGACGGACATTTCCGGCGACTACGCCGCCATGGCACGAGCCTTCGGCGGCTACGGCGAGCGGGTCGAGAAACCGGCCGACATCAAGGACGCCATCAAGCGCGGCATCGAGGCCACCAGGAAAGGCCAGCCGGCATTGCTCGAGTTCATCACCTCGAAGGAAACCGAGGTGTCCCGCATCGGCTGATCCGCGAACAAGCTATAGCGTTTCCGGTTCAAGCGGAAACGCTCAGGCCGCAACTGCGGCCCGGCGTGTGCGCCGCGCCCGCGCAGCACCCGGCCTTCAGGCCGCGGCGGGCCGTGAGCGCCAATACGCTATCGCGTTCCGGGTTCACGCGGGATTGGTGGGACACAACACAACAGGGGCGGCCGCTTCGGCAGAAGCGGCCGCCAATTGCATGTTGGGGGCACCGACGTCGG
>JBKDZY010000266.1:0-2076 GCA_047971765.1 Hyphomicrobiaceae bacterium
ACCACCATGTCGGCGACCAGATCGACCGTCACCTTGAGCTTGTGAGCTTTCTCGGGAATGACCACACGCGCCAGGAAATTGCCGAATGGATCCTGCTGCCAATTGATGAAATGCTCTTTGGGCTCAATGGACAGCGAATAGCTGAGGATCGGCGTGCGCGCATGCGGCGCGGGCCTCAGCCGGATCACTTGCGGTCCTATGCCTGTCAGTCGGTCGTAGGTGTAGCTGGTCTTGTGCGTCAGGGCGACTTGCAGGGTCATGGAACCGGCCGGTTGTGTTGGTCTTGCTTGACGAGACCAGGGCGCGCCATTGCCGGCGCGCGCCTGCCTATTGCGTTTGGCTTTGCGTCTGTTGCGTCGGTGCGGGATACCCGAAAAACGCCTGCCCGAGTTCGTTGGCGATCTCGATAAGCGAACTCTGGATATGATCGTTGGTACCGTGCAGTTGTGACATGACGGGATTTTCGCCCGCTTTCACGATCAGCTCGCTCAACTGGCGGGCCTTGGCCTGGACCGGCACGACGCCATCCAGTCCATAAAGCGCCTTGACCTCGCCGAGAACCGTCTCGATGCGCCGGACGCAGGCGACCACGGACCGTGGATGACTGGGATTTGCGAGCAGGAAGCGCGCCACCTTGGCCGCGTCACCTCCCCGATGTTCCGTCTTGGTGAAGGCCTGGTGGGCCGCCGCCGACCGTAGCACGAGCGGCCAGAAAACCTCGTCCGGCGCAATCCCTTGCGGGCCGACAGTCTCCAGCTGGGCAAACTTCACGTCCAGCAGCCGGCTGGTCTGGTCCGCACGCTCGAGCAGCAGTCCGATGAGCCAGAAGCGCCATCCTTCATCGCGGTAGAGCGTGCTGTCCGTGACGCCGATCTGCGCGTAGCAGCCGTCCTTGATCTGGGCGCATGTCCGCGACAGCCGCACCGGGTCGAGGTCCCGTTCGGTCAGGATCAGCATGCGATTGTAGAAGGCATTGAGCTGTCCCCACATCTCGGTAGAGATGACAGCCCGCAACGCGCGTGCGTTCTCGCGCGCAGCCCGCAGCGAAAACCTGACCGAACCCGGGTTGTCCATGTCTGCCACATAGAAGCGGATGACATTGGCCAGGCTCGGTTCGTCGTAGCTTTGGGCGAACCGCTCATGATCCGAATGCAGCGCCACCAGCCATTCCCATGAGACATCCTCGGAACGGCCACGGTCAAACGCCAGGTGCACTTCGATGATGCGGGCGAGACTCGATGACCGTTCGACATAGCGCGCGAGCCAGTAGAGGTGTTCGGCATACCTTGCGAGAAGGCTCATGTGTTGTCCTCTTCAAGAACCCAGGTATCCTTGGTTCCCCCGCCTTGTGACGAGTTGACGATGATGGACCCCTCCCTCAATGCAACGCGCGTGAGGCCGCCTGGCACCACCCAGGTTTCACGGCCGGTGACCGCATAGGGCCGCAGATCCACATGTCGTGGCGCGACCTTGTCATCGGCCAGCGTCGGGCAGACGGACAGGCTGATCATGGGCTGGCTGATGAAGTTGCTCGGATTGGCTTTAACCGTCCGTCGGCATTCCTCGAGTTCGAGTGTAGTCGCCTTGGGGCCGACCACGATGCCGTAGCCACCGGATTCACCCACCGGCTTCACGACCAGTTCGTCGATGTGGTCGAGCGTGTACTTCAAGCCTTCGTCCGTGGCGCAGATATGCGTCTCGACGTTGGCGAGGATCGGTTCCTCGTCGAGATAGTACTTGATGATGCGTGGAACGTAGGCATAGACGGCCTTGTCGTCCGCAACACCGGTGCCCACGGCGTTGGCAAGTGTCACGTTGCCCTTGAGCGTGGCCCGCATGAGGCCGGCGACGCCCAGCATGCTGTCCGGATTGAATGCTTCCGGATCGAGGAAGTCGTCGTTGAGGCGCCGATAGATGACATGCACCGGCTCGGGACCGGCCAGCGTCCGCATGAACACACGGTCGTTCTCGACGAACAGATCGCGTCCTTCGACCACCGGGATACCCATCTCCTTGGCCAGGAAGATGTGCTCGAAATAGGCGGAGTTGAAGACGCCCGGCGACAGCAGCACCACC
>JBKDZY010000267.1:0-12080 GCA_047971765.1 Hyphomicrobiaceae bacterium
CGGAGATCGATCCCGAGATGCTGTTCTATCTCAGGTCGCGTGGCATTCCCGAAGCCGAGGCGCGGGCCATGCTGATCGAGAGTTTTGCGGGAGAGACGTTCGAGAGGATCGAGAACGAGGCCCTCAGGGAGGCGCTGAGGGGCGTGGCGCTGGCGTGGCTCCGGCACGAGACGGTGTGACGCGCGCTGGAACAGACAAGGAAGATGCAATGGCGGCCAATGATGCCGAGGGCGGCGTGGCACCGTACAATGTCGATCTGATCCGGGCGGATTTTCCGATTCTGTCCAGGGAGATCTATGGGAAACCGCTCGTCTATCTCGATAACGGTGCGTCGGCACAGAAGCCGAAAGTGGTGCTTGATGCCATCGAGACGTCCTACAGGATGGAATACGCGAATGTGCATCGCGGGCTACACTACCTGTCGAATACGGCAACGCAGCAGTTCGAGGATGCGCGCTTGTCCGCGCAGCGTTTTCTCAATGCCGGGTCGGAAAACGAGGTCATCTTCACGTCTGGCGTGACGGCTTCGATCAATCTCGTGGCGTCGAGTTTCGGTTCGACGCTGAAAGAGGGTGACGAGATCATCCTGTCGATCATGGAGCATCACTCCAATATCGAGCCGTGGCATTTCCTGCGGGAGCGGCATGGGGTGGTGTTGAAGTGGGCACCGATCACCGATGACGGCGTGCTCGACATGGAGGCCTTCGAGAAGCTGATCGGGCCGCGGACCAGGCTGGTCGCGATCACGCACATGTCGAACGTGCTTGGTACCATCAATCCGGCCAAGGAGATCGTGCGGATTGCTCACGGGCATGGTGTGCCCGTGTTTCTCGATGGCGCGCAGGCCGCCGTTCACCTTCCCGTCGACGTGCAGGATCTCGATTGCGATTTCTATGGCTTCACGGGGCACAAGGTCTATGGGCCGACGGGTATTGGCATTCTTTATGCCAAGGCGCGGCATCTGGATGCCATGCGGCCTTTCATGGGGGGCGGCGAGATGATCGAGACGGTGACGACAGAGACCGTCACCTACGGACATGCGCCGCACAAGTTCGAGGCTGGTACGCCGCCCATCGTGCAGGCCATCGGGCTCGGCGTGGCGCTCGACTACATGATGAAGGTCGGCCGGGACAGGATCGCTGCGCACGAAGCCGATCTGGCGGCCTATGCGCAGGAGCGCCTGTCATCGCTCAACTGGCTGACGACCTATGGGCGGGCGCCGGGCAAGGGCGCCATCGTGGCGTTCAATATCGACGGACTGCATCCGCACGACGTCTCCACCATTATCGATCGATCGGGCGTCGCCGTACGTGCCGGGCATCACTGTGCCCAGCCCTTGATGACCCGGCTTGGCGTGAGCGCGACGTGCCGAGCGTCGTTCGCTATGTACAACACCAGGGCGGAGGTGGATGCCCTGGCCGAGGCGCTTGTGAAGGCGCATGAATTTTTCTCCTGATCCCGGAAACGCGGCGATCAGGCAAGACTTGCGAGTGGAATGATGGACGGCAAACCGGTTGAGAGAGATGTGATGGACGTTGGTGCGGCAGACCTTGCGAGCGAGCCTGCCAACACGGTCAAACCGCCCTCGGTTGCCGAAGGTGGCACGCCCGTGGAGGGGTCGACGCTGTCACAGGAAGAGCTGGAGCAGATGACCGCCGACATCGTGTTGGCGCTGAAGACGGTCTACGATCCGGAAATTCCGGTCGATATCTACGAACTCGGGTTGATCTACAAGGTCGATATCGAGAACGACCGTTCCGTGGCCATTGAGATGACGTTGACCGCACCGGGTTGCCCGGTGGCTGGCGAAATGCCGACCTGGGTCGAGAATGCCGTCAGTGCGGTGCCTGGTGTCCAGGCCTGCACAGTCGAGCTGACGTTCACCCCGCCCTGGGACCAGAGCCGCATGTCAGACGAGGCACGCCTGGTGCTCAATATGTTCTGACCAGCAACGCCGACGGTGTTGGCTGCCCGGGTGGGTCGCTAGTCGTTGCGGCCACCATTGATGACATGGAAGTGCGGCGGGCCATCGCCCGCAATGGGCCGCTGTCGATCCGACAAGATGAAATCAGCAATCTCGCGAGCCACCAAGCCGATCTGTTCGAGCGAGATCTTGGGGTCTTCGGCACCATGAGCCAGCAAGTGACACATTTGAGCTGCCAATGCCCGCCGGTCGGTTGCAAACGGCAATGAAGAGCCAGCGCTCATGTTCGTCCTCCAGCGTCCGGAAGTGACGGACTTCGCACGTTGAATACGCTAATGCTTCCAGATGCACCGAATTTGCGCTGATTTGCCCGGCAAGTCGCTGGGTTGAATCAAAGCCATCCACATCTAACAGCGATGATGGGCGAGACTATGGTGTGAGTGGTACGGTTCCGCCACACTTGAGCCGGGCGAAACAGTTGTCCTGACGGTGCTGGAGAACCCTCCAGCGGTGCTGCGGCCGGGGCGGGCGAGAAGCTCGCGGACCGGCCGCATCAAATGGCTGCCTATTTCACGCCGAGAAGTTCCACGTCGAAGACGAGCGTGGCATTGGGGGGGATGACACCACCGGCGCCGCGGGCGCCATAGCCCAGCTCCGGCGGAATGATCAGGGTGCGTTTGCCGCCGACCTTCATGCTGGCGACGCCTTCGTCCCAGCCCTTGATGACGCGGCCGGTTCCGATCGGAAACTCGAACGGGCTTCCTCGGTCGACGGAGCTGTCGAATTTCTTCCCCTTGGCGCCGTTCTGGTAGAGCCAGCCGGTGTAGTGCATGACGCAGATCTGGCCGGTCTTGGGCGTTGCGCCGGTTCCGACAACGGTATCAACGATCTTGAGCCCTGATGGAGTCGTCACGAGTTGTCCTTTCGATTGTGCGTAGGTGTGGGTGGCACCGACGCAGGTCAGGACGCTTGTCATACAGAATATGCTGACATAGGCCACAGCCAGGTGGCGGCAAATTCTCGGCCAACGCATTTCGGTGAACTCCCGTTGGATATGTGCAGGTCCTATAGGGACGGTCTTTGTAGCGGCTCGTGTGGCCAAATGTTGGAAAAATCCGCTGTTCCCCTGTATGCCTTGCCAATTGCGTGCGGCCTGCCCACATCACACGTGGAGTGCACGGCGTTATTGCCGGGTTCGCGGCCTCACCGGATTGGTCTGTCATGAGCGAGCAGGATACGCCGGCATCCATCGTGCGGTGGATGGCGCGGACGTTCGAGAAGCTGATGGGGAGCGGTGGCGCGGATGGTACGCCCCAGGCAGAGCGCGAGGTTGTCGCCGCCGCGCAGGCTGCCGCGCCGGTGATCTGGCTGATCGGTAAGGTGCAGGCCGGCAAGAGTTCCATCGTGAAGGCGTTGACCGGGGCCAGCGGGGCCGAGGTGGGCTCCGGGTTTCGGCCCTGTACGCGGACGGCGCGGATCTTCGATTTCCCATCCGAAGCGCCCGTCATCCGTTTTCTGGATACGCGCGGGCTTGGCGAAGTCGGCTATGATCCCGAGGCTGATCTGGCGGTCGCGGAAGGACATGCCGAAGCGCTGATCGTCGTCATGCGGGCGATGGATCAACAGCAGGATGAGGTTCTGGCGGCGGTGGCTGAGGTGCTGAAGCGACGGCCCGGCTGGCCGGTGATCGTGGCGCAGACCTGTCTGCATGAAGGCTATGGTCCAGGCGACGAGCATGTTCAACCCTATCCGTTCACACGCGATTGCGCCGGGATGCCGGGGCGGAAGGTGCCGCAGGCGCTGGCCCGTGCGCTTGCCCACCAGCGGACCTTGGCAAAAGCGCATTTCAAGGGCGCGTCCGCGTTGTTTTTCGTGCCGCTCGATCTGACCCTTCCGGAGGACGGTTATGTGCCGGTCGATTATGGTCTCGACGCCTTGATGCAGGCTCTGGCGGCTGCGGCTCCGGCTGCGATCACGGCGACGTTGCATGAGATGGTGGACGGGGCTGCGGACAGGGCGGCGCGGGGCGCGCGTCCATTGATCCTCGGTCATGCCTCGGCGGCTGCGGCTGCGGATCTTGTGCCGGTGGCTGGCGCAGTGGCTGTTCCGGGCGTCCAGGCGCGGATGCTGAAACGTCTTGGAGACGCGCGTCATGTGAGCTGGGATCGCCGGATGCTGGCGGAGTTCGGCACCTGCCTCGGGGCTGGCATAGTGACCCGGATTGCGGCGCGCTTCGGTATCCGGCAGGCGGTCAAGCTGATACCGGTCTATGGCCAGACCGTGGGGGCTGCCGCGGCGGCGGTGACCAGTTTCGCGACCACCTATGCCCTGGGCCTGGCGGGGCTGGAATTTCTCCGGCGGCGCGAGCTGGGGGCCGTTGATGCCTCTGCGATCGCGAAAGCCTATCGGGATGGCCTGGAGCAGGCGTTCCAGCTTGCGCGCGAGCGCGGCGTCGGGGCGGCGAAGGGCGATCCGGCGCAGCAGTGAGGGTGAGGCAAGGCGGGCTGGATGGACAAGCGCCTGAAATCCTGGATCGGGGCTGCGGCTCTGGCGGTTGCGGCGCTGGTGCCTCTGCTGGCGCTGGTTCCGCTCGGATGGGTGTGGCTTTGGCAAAGAGGACTGGCTCTCTACTGGCTTGGCGGGGCGCTGGCGTTTTCTGTTGTCGTGTTCGGGGCAAGGATGTGGCTGCTGCGGAAGCTCGGCAAGGTGGCGGCGCAGGCCGCGCCCGATGGCGCGCATGACGAAACGGCGGCGTTGAAGACGCCGCGGGAGCAGCAGGCCCATGCGCTGGTCAAGGACCTTGCGGGCCAGGCCGATCCGGCACGGATTTCCAGCCGGGAAGAGCTGACGGCGCTGGGCATCGATGTGGTCGAGGCTGTCGCGCACGTCATGCGGCCGGATGAGCGCGATCCGCTCTGGAGTTTCACGGTTCCGGAAGCGTTGCTTCTGGTCGAGCGTGTCAGCCAGCGCTTGCGGCTGATGGTCGAGGATGCGGTGCCGTTCGGTCATCGGCTGACCGTCGGGCAAGCGATGGCGGTCTACGAGTGGCGTGGTGTGATCGACCTCGGCACGAAGGCCTACGATCTCTGGCGCATCCTACGGTTGGCCAATCCGTTGTCGGCGGCCACGCAGGAAATCCGCGAGCGGCTCAGCCGCAGCATGTACGATGGCTTGCGGGCGGAGATTGCCCAACGCCTGGCCTCGCGTTTCGTCGAGGAAGTGGGTGAAGCGGCAATTGACCTCTACAGCGGACGTCTCATCAGTCTCGGCCAGGACAGTGCGCCCTTTGCAGAGGAGAGCCAACCGGCTGACGGTGACGATGACAAGGTCGTGCGGATCCTGATCGCGGGGCGGACCGGCGCGGGCAAGTCCAGCCTCGTCAATGCGTTGGCCCAGGAGGTGCGGGCTGTGGCCGATGTGCTGCCGCAAACCTCCGAGTTCACATCCTATGATGTGCAGCGGGCGGGTCGTGCGCCGGTCCGCCTTGTGGACAGTCCCGGTGTGGGCGATGGCAAGGATGGCGAGCGGCTCATCGAGAAGGTCAATGTGTTCGATGCTGTCCTGTGGGTTGTGGCTGGGGATCGGCCGGACCGCGATCTCGATCGCAAGGCGCTGGATGGCATCACGTCGTGGTTCAACGTCCATCCCGAGCGCGTGCAACCGCCCATCCTGATCGTGGCCACGCACGTCGACCGCCTGCGGCCGTTCAAGGACTGGTCGCCTCCCTACGATCTTGCCGATCCGCAGACGGCGAAGTCCAGGACCATCCGGGATGCGCTCGTGCAGGTGGCGGAGGATCTGGCGGTGCCGTTGGATGACATCGTGCCCGTTTGCCTTTCGTCTGAACGCGATGCCTACAATGTGGACCTGGTCTGGGCGCGGTTGCTGGATATGTTGCCTGCGGCACAGAGCGCGCGGCTGCTGCGTCGTGTTTCGGAAACCCGCGAGAGCGCCGATTGGCGGCGGGTGTTGCAGCAGGCTGCGGGTGCGGGCCGGTTGATCGTGGGCAATCTGCGTCGGTCCTGAGCGGCGCGTGCATTGTGCGCGTTACGTCCGGGCCGTTGGGTGAAGTCTTCAATTGTTCTGCGGCGGTGTGGCGGGCGAGGGATCGCGGATGGCCGGGCTCGGAGGAACCTTGATTCTCGGGACTTCCTGGGGCGGTTGCTGCAGGGGATGGTCTTCGTCCTTGTTCGTGCTGTCAGGGGCGGGCTCGCTGGCCGGGAGTGTGTTGGCCGGCGGATCGCCTGCCGGAGCCGTGGGCGCAACCGCTTTTTCAGGGTGGATGAGGATGGTTTGCGGTGCCGCGCTCCCGGCAGGAGATGGTGCGGTTTCCGTGTGTTGTGGCCTGGCTGGTGGTGCGTGATCCACCCTGCCGGATAGGGACATGATCCATTGCCGGGCCGGGGGACTCAGGGCTGCGATGGCAAGAACCGCCACGAGCAACAGGATCAGGACGAGGATTGTGGACCGCCGGCGCCGACTGGGTGTTTCCGGTGCTTCGCCGGGCAACGCTGGAGCGAGAGTTGTTGTTGCCTGCGCCGACTGTTCCAGCTCGGTGGGTTGTGGGGATGGCGAGGTCTCGTCAAGCGGTGCTTCGGGCTGTGCCGTTGCCGGATCTGTTGCCGGGTTTTCGGTCGCGCCCGCATCTGGGGCGACGGCATCGGTCGTCTCGGTCTGCGGGCCGGGCTCTCCGACGACCCGTGCGACGGCGACGGTGGTGTTGTCCTGCCGTGGGACCCGGCGGTTGCGAACGGTTTCCAGGAGGGTTGTCGAGAGACGCACCGATCCTTCCGCGTTCCATGCAGCCACAATTTCGTTGATCTCGTCGGCCTCCAGCGTGTCCAGGCCGTCGCTCGCCAGCATCAACACGTCGCCGTCTTCAACCCGGAAGGGCTGTTCGGGCAGGTCTACCATCGAGATTTCGCGGCCGGTCAATGCCGACACGAGGACGGATTTCATGGCCCTTATGTCGGGATCATCGGGATCATGGTTGCCGTTCTTCAACATGATGCCGGCCTGGGATTGGTCCTGGTTCAGCTTGGCAAGCTCGTCGGCACGCCACAGATAAAGGTGGCTATCGCCAACACTGACCCAGCTCAACTCGCCATCGGAAATGACGGCGGCAACGGCGGTGCTGGCCATGCCGCGCTGACCATGGGCGGGGTCGACGCCGGCGCCGATGCGTTCGTTGGCACGTTCGAGGGCGTCGTGCAGGGCCTGGCGGCGCGTGCCGGCATTGTCGAACCGGCCGTCGCCGGCGGCTTCGCGAAAGGTTTCGACGACAATGCGGGATGCCTCGGCGCCGCTCTCGTGACCGCCCAATCCGTCCGCCAGAACGAGCAATGCGCCCGTCTCCAAGGCAATGGCGGCCGTCTTGTCCTGCTGCTGTGGGCGGGCGCCAATATATTCAGCGGTTGCCAAGTCAAGCTGCATCGTGCGGCCCTTTCGGGTGAGGCTGCCGGGTCATTGCCCGCGGCTTCGTGGTGGTGTGGAACCGGCACGGCGGGATGTGTCTGGAAGGGCAGGATTTCGGGGGGCCTGGAGATGGCGAAATCCGCCGGGACAACCGCTTCGGGTCTGCGTTCGCGGCTGACATGGTGATCCGGTCCGCATGACGTTGCACCGGTTCCTCCGGCGCTTGAAACCTGATCGGAGCTGTATTGATCGGTTCCATGGCCAATACTACTATCGTGCTGGAATGGCTGGGGGTCCAAGCTTCCGGCTCCGTGGATCGGTCATCTCGTCGGTTGTCGAAGTATAGTTCGAGAGACCCTCGTGGCAATAAATTAACGATGTTCACATTGTTGCGAGACTGCCTCCCGGTCGCCGGTCCAGGCGGTATGATCGGGATGTGATGGCGGGAGGGAGCCTGCGCAATTCGCTGGTTTGGGCTGCTGCATTCGGCTTGGGCGGGCGTGGTTCCCGCCAGGAGATGTGCGCACGCAAAACGCATTTCGAGCCTGCTCAATTCAATGTCTGGAACATGCCCCATGAAGCATCCGACCCGAGAAACGGCGAAACCGATCGACAGGCGCGGTGCGGCAGACGACGCCACCATCATCATCGGCGCGGACGATGCCCAGGAGACGATGCTTGCCCCTGCGGTGGCGCCCAACGCGATTGTTTCCGATTCTGGTCATACGCGCATCCTGCGGCCGACCGGCGCCGAGAATGTCGACGCCAACATCAATCCGGTCGTCGGGTGGCTTGTTGTCCTGGCGGGGCCCGGCAAAGGGAATTTCCGGGCGATCTACAGTGGGTCGAACACCATTGGCCGGTCGCGGTCGCAAAGGATCGCGATTGATTTCGGCGATGATGCGATTTCCAGCGAGAACCAGGCGTTTCTCGTCTACGAAGGGCGCAAGCGGCAATATCAGCTTGTGCCGAACCTCGAGCGCCCCAACCTTGTTCATGTCAACGATACGGCTGTGCTCTCCAACGTCGAGCTGAAACCGCATGACCGGCTCACGATTGGCAGCACGACCTTGCTGTTCGTGCCTTTGTGCGGGCCGGCATTCGACTGGTCCGACATGGCCTGACGGTCGACCCGGTTCGAGGCCGTCTGCGGAGACAGCATCCGCGCTTTCGCGTCTCTTCGCGACGCTGTAGCTTCGGGAGCGGCTGACATCACACGAAAGGATCATTGCGATGGATCTGGGCCTGAAAGGCAAGACGGCTCTCGTCACCGGAGCGAGCATGGGCATCGGTCGCGGCATTGCCGAGGCCCTGGGACGGGAAGGCGTGAAGCTTGCGCTGACGGCGCGGCGCTTGAACCTGCTCGAGGAAGTGGGAGCCAAGATCGCGGCGGATGGCGGTGCGGCACCTGTCCTCATCGTCCAGGACGTGATGGCGGAGGATGCCCCGGCGCGTATTTCCCAGGCGGCCCTGGAAGGGCTGGGGCACGTCGATATTCTCGTCAACAATGCCGGTGGTAGTCGGCAGTTCGGCAAGGATGCGAGCGAGGAGCAGTGGACGGAGGCGATGACGCTGAACTTCAACCGGCCGCGCCAGCTTGCCCACAAGCTGCTTGACCAGATGATCGAGCGGAAGTGGGGCCGGATCATCAATATCACCGGCAAGTCGGAGCCGGAGGGCGTGAACGGCGCCTTCTCGGCCAAGGCGGGCATTCATGCGTGGGCCAAGGGGCTTTCCCGCGAGGTCGGAAAATTCGGGATCACGATCAATTCGATTCCGCCGGGGCGCATCATGAGTGAACAGATCCGCCGGAACTACACGCCCGAATATCGCAAGTGGCAGGCCGAAAACGAAATCCCGGTTGGCCGGTATGGGGAGCCCGAGGATATCGCGGCGCTGGTGACCTTCCTGGTTTCGCCGCTGGCGGGTTATATCACCGGCACTGTCATTCCGGTGGATGGCGGGCTGCGCAAGTACCAGTTCTGATGTCCTGGATCAATTCCGGTTTCGCGGGAATTGTTCAAGTCTGTTTGCGCTCGCGGACGGTTCCGGCCAATGGCCGTGTCTTCCGCGAGGCGGTGCACACGCCGGGCCGCAGTCGCGGCCTTGGCGTTTCCACCTAGTGCGGAACCGCTATAACCCGTATGCCGGGTGTCACGACAACCAGCCTCCGGGCGGGTTTGCATCCTTCGCTGCCTGATCCGTCAGGCGGCGCACATGGTCGAGCACCGTGTCGCGAAGAAACTGCCGGGCTTCAGGATCGTTGTCTTCCGCGTTGGCCATGACATCCACCAGGAACGCGATCTGGATGTAGCTCACGCGGGGATCGTCCGATGGATAGCAGACAATCTCGAGAAAGATCTTCTGCATGGCGTCGGTGGTTGAACTGCGCCCGGTGGCACCGGAAATCACCTCGGTTTCCGGATCCTGAGATCTCAGCCAGCGGTACTGCGCGATGAGTCGTGTCAAATCGTTGGTCACGTCCAGCTTCCCATTCCGCGATGTCCACTGCCAAGGCTACACTACATCTTCGCCCAATCGCGGATTAAGCACCTATGGAATGAATGACTTTACCCCAATGCGTCGCCGTATTTTATTCGTTTGGCGAGTAGTGATTTGTCCTTTTTGCATAGCAAGATGGCGCGCCGCGCAGCTCTGCATTCGGACTGTCTTGCTGCGCATGAAATCCGCCTGCGGCACCATGGTATGCGCAGTGGTTTTGTTGCCCGCTACCCGCCGGCTCCGGCCTGCCGCGCGGGGGCGCAGCAGGGCCGGTGCTGCCGGGGCTCAACGCGATATGTTGATGGTTGAGGTCAGGATTTTCCGAAGCCCGCTTCCTTGGCCTTCAGCAGGGCGACGACAACGGAATTGACGGGTGTCGCGACCCCAACTTTTGCACCTTCGCGGGGAATGGCGCCATTGATGTTGTCGACTTCTGCCGGCCGGCCGGCCATGTGGTCGAGCAGCATCGACGGGCGTGCATTCGGGATCTTCTGGCCGAATGCCTTCACGTAGGCGACGGGATCGGTGAAATCCAGCTTGATGCCGCGGGCGTTGGCAACCAGGAAGGCCTCGTTGGCGCAGGCCGCCGCGATCGACCACGCGCTGGGATTGGCCTGCACTTCGCCAACCCTGAGGCCGGTCAGCGCACAGGGGCCGGAATAGGTGCAATTGCAGATCAGCTTTTCCCAGACCATCTTGTGGATGTCGTCGAACGCCAGCACCTTGAAGCCGCCCGCTTCCCACGCCTTCTTCACGGTCTCCAGGCGCGAGGTCATGCCGCCATCCATTTCACCGAGGCGCAGGAATTCCATGCCGTTGTGGTGGGCGTGGCCGGGGCCGCGCATGGATGCGCCGAAACCGCCGACGACGCCCATCAGGATGCGGTTCGAGCCGATGATGGATGCGACCTTGTCGGCCGATCCGAGGCCGTTCTGGATGGTGAGAATGGGGGCATCCGGCTTCGCCATCTGAAGTGCGGCCTGGGCAGCGCCCTCCACACCGTCGTCCTTGGTTGCGATGATGACCAGATCCGCGTCCTTGACGTCGGCGGGATTGCTGGTGGCGTGGAGCTTGACCGTGCGGTCGCCGGATGCGCCTTCGACGCGCAAGCCCTTCTGGTTCATGGCATCGACGTGTTCACGCCATTTATCCACGGCCCAGACGTCGTGGCCGCCCTGGTCTGCCAGCAGTCCGGCGTAGACGGAGCCCATGGCGCCGACGCCGATGATTGCGATCTTCATCTGTTTGTCCTTCGGGTTTCTGAGGGGGACCGGCTCATCACGGAGGCGTCGTCGGGTGTCCGGGGGGCTTTTGCGCACCTCCTCTCAAGCCTGCGTGATCAGCCTTACGGCTGGTGTGTCCCTTCCTATATGGTCGAGCCCTGGCCGGGCAACCGGTGCTTTGGCGCAGGAGGGCCGGATGAGGTGTCATGGGCGAAGTGGTGGTGCCGTTTTCCTGCGGAGGACAAGTGTTGCGATCGGCGCTTTCGGCGTTGCAGCCGTGATCCTGGCCGGGCCTTGCCTGCAGGTGGTGCGGGCTGAAACACAGAAGACCTATCAGACCGATGCGCCGGCCATGCCAGCGACCGCCGTTCGGACGGAAATCGTTGCGTCCGGACTGGAGCATCCGTGGGCGCTGCAGTTCCTTCCCGATGGGCGGTTCCTGGTGACGGAGCGTCCGGGCCGGATCAGGATCGTGACCCGGGCAGGGCGTCTGTCGAAGCCACTGCCCGGTGTTCCCGACGTCGCCGCGACGGGGCAGGGCGGCCTTCTCGATGTGGCGCTTGCGCCTGATTTTACCTCGACGGGCGTCATCTATTTCACGTTTTCGGAAGCCCGGGGCGGCGTGCGGACCAACGGCACGTCGCTTGCCCGGGCGCGGCTTTCGCTGGCTCCGGGGCGGGAACGCCTGGAGGATGTTGCGGTGATCTTCCGCCAGGAACCGGCGGGCCGGAGCGGACTGCATTTCGGCTCCCGCATCGTGTTCGATCGCGGGGGGCGGGTGTTCGTGACGCTTGGCGAGCGCTACCAGATGCAATTCGCACAGGATCTCGGGCGCCATTGGGGAAAGATTGTCAGGCTCGAGCGCGATGGTCGTCCAGCGGACGGTAATCCGTTCGCCGGCCAGGTGGGCGCGAAGCCGGAAATCTGGAGCTATGGCCACCGCAATGCGCAAGGTGCGGCGTTCAATCCGGCGAGCGGCCAGTTGTGGGTCGTCGAGCATGGTCCGAGGGGCGGAG